>NZ_LZKH01000218.1:0-38978 GCF_001672745.1 Mycobacterium sp. E1386 | reverse complement strand
CGGTGACCACCGGGGCCGCGATGCGCACGTTGATCAGTGCGGCGAAGAAGCCGGTGAATGCCTCGACCCCGATGTTGCCGAGCGAGGCGAAGCCCTGGATAGCGACCAGGGAGCTACCGGAGAGGGTCACGAAGCCGACGATCGCGACGGTCCCGCCGACGACGGCCATGGCGCCGGTGCCCATGCCGATCTGGGCGATCAGCCGCAACGTTTCCTTGCGGTAGTTGCGTATCGCGTGCGGGATGTGTCCGACGGCCACCGCTCCGAACCAGGCCATCTGACCGATGTCGTCCACGCCGCGGGCCGCGGCACCGCCGTAGCGGTTGAGGTTCTCGACTGCCCGCGGGAAGCGGGCGCGCAATACGGCAGAGGTTGACATGTCAGTGGCCCGTCCCGAATCGCACGCCGATGGTCGTCAGCACGACGTTGACCGCATACAGAGCGACGACGCAGAGCACGACGGTCTCGTTCACCGCCGTGCCGAGCCCTTTGGAGCCGCCGCGCACGGTCAACCCGCGGTAGCAGCCGACCAGCCCCGCGATGAGGCCGAACATGGCGGCCTTGACGGTCGCAATGACCACCTCGGGCAGGCCGGTGATCGTGGTGAGGGTGGCGAGGTAGGCGCCGCCGGAGACGTTTTGCAGATAGACACCGAACAGGTAGCCGCCGACCAGACCGACGGTGATCACCAGGCCGTTGAGCAGGGTGGCGACCAGGGTCGCCGCGATCACGCGGGGAACCACCAGGCGATGGATGGGGTCGATGCCGAGAACCTCCATCGCGTCGATCTCCTCGCGGATGGTGCGGGCACCGAGGTCCGCGCAGATGGCGGTCGAGCCGGCGCCGGCCACCACCAGCACCGTGGTGAGCGGCCCGAGCTGAGTCACGGCACCGATCGCCGCACCGGCACCGGACAGGTCGGCGGCTCCGAACTGGGCCAGCAGCACGTTGAGCGTGAAGATCAGCAGCACGGTCAGCGGGATCGAGACCATGATGGTCGGCAGGAAGGCCACCCGCATGATGAACCAGCACTGCAGGACGAATTCCCGCCACTGGAACGGCCAGCGGAACAGCGCTCTTCCGGTGAGCACGCACATCCGGAAAAACCCCCCGATGAGCGTCAAGGGCGTCTGCAGCTGGTCGCGTACGTAGCCGACCAGGTAGGGGCCCTGTCGACTCGTCGACGTTGAAGTCACCGCTGCCCCCTCCAGCCGATACCGCGGGCCTCAGGGCGCCGCGGCGGAACGTGTAGCACGCCTCGCCCCCTCGCCGCTGCGCGGCCGGGGGTGCCCCCACCTTGCCGCGACCCAACGTGTGTGACCATGGGCTCCCTACTGGCAAGTAGTAACGGAGACCACAGGAATGTACCCGATGGCCATGCACGTGTGAACTGCATCTGCACAATTAACCCTTCGTCAACAGCGGGCAAACGTTACAGTTTCCGTCAGCTTTCCTCTCTGCCAGTGAAACCTTCTGTAACAGAACGGTTTTCGTCGATATTTGCGGTGCCGTAACGGATCCGTAGCTCAGTCTTGAGCACCTTGCCGGCGGGGTTGCGCGGCAGCGCGTCCACGATCTCGAGCGCCTTGGGATGCTTGTACCGCGCGAGGCGCTCGCCCAGGAATTCGGCCAACTCCTCGAGCAGCAGCTGCTCGCCGGCGACCGCCGCCACCGCGATCGGCACCTCGCCCCACTTTTCGTGGGAACGCCCGATGACCGCGACTTCGACGATGCTGGGATGGCTGGCCAGCACGTTCTCCACCTCGGCGCAGTAGATGTTCTCGCCGCCGGAGATGATCATGTCCTTCTTGCGGTCCACCACCCAGACGTAGCCGTCGGCGTCCATCCGGACCAGGTCCCCGGAATGGAACCAACCGCCCGCGAACGCCTCCGCGGTGGCCTCCGGGTTGTTCCAGTATCCGCTCATCAAAGTCGGTGCGCGATAAACGATTTCACCAACTTCACCGACCGGTACGTCATTCATGTTTTCGTCGACCACGCGTGCGGCCACGGTCGGGACCACCTTGCCGACCGATCCACGTTTGCGGATCGCGTCTTCGCCCAGCAGCATGCAGGTGACCGGCGACATCTCGGTCTGCCCGAACGCGGCGAGGATCTGAGTTCCGGGGAACGTCGCCGACATCTCGCGCAGCAGCGCGTCGGGCGCGGGCGCCGCCCCCCACGACATCACCCGCAACCTGAGGTCGCGGGGCCGCGCTTTCTGCTCGGCGCAGACCGCCTGCCATTGCGCGGGCACCAGGAACAGGCCGGTGACCTTCTCCTCGGCCAGCACGTCGAGCAGTGGCCCCGGCTCGAAGGCGCCGAGCGGGTAGATCACCGTGGGGGTGCCGAGCAGCAGCCCGGTCAGCATGTTGCCGATGCCGGCGATGTGAAAGAACGGGACGCCGACGAAACCGACGTCGCTGTTGATGTCAGCGCCGTTGGTGTAGAGGCCCGTCATGGTCTGGCCGGTCAGGTTGGTGTGGGTCAGCACGGCGCCCTTCGGCCGGCCGGTGGTGCCCGAGGTGTACATGATCAACGCCGGCGAATCGTTCGGGATGTCGACGGGTTCGTGCGAAGCGCCGGGCTCGTTGATCAGGTCGTCATAGCCGAGCACGCTGTCGTCGCTCGCGCCACCGGCCACGATGATCGTGTCCAGCAGGGGCTCGACGTCGCGAACCCCGGTCGCGACCGGGGCGAGCACCGATTCGGTGATCACCACGCGGGCTTCGCAATCCTGCACCAGGAAGGCGATCTCGGCGGCGGTGAGCCGGAAGTTCAGCGGCACGGCGATCCCGCCCAGCATGTTGACCGCCAGCACCGACTCGACGAATTCCGTGCGGTTGAGCATCAAGACCATGACGCGATCGCCGAAGCCGACTCCCCGACGGCTCAGCGCATCGGCCAGCGCCCCGACCCGGCGCCACAGTTCGCCCCACGTCACGGTCTTCCCGAGGAAGCGCAGCGCCGTCGCGCCCGGCTGCATCAGGGCATGCCGTTCGAGCTGGTTCACCCAGTTCTGCCGCCGGGCCAGATACGGCTGCTCGGTTCCCTGCGTCAGATGGCTCGCTAATTGCGCGGTCAACCCCAGCCCTTCCCTTCACTCGCGCACCGCTTGCGCCAGGTTGATATTTGATAAAACATGGTGTTGTCTGGGTCACATTATGGCCTTAAAGCCCAGCTGACAAGCCCCGATATAAGTTTCAAACCAACCTCCGCGACGCCCCGAAAGCCCTGGCAGCCCCCGTGAACGCACCGATTTCCACGCGACTGAGGCGCCGACGGCCGCTGCGCCGGGCGCAGTTGTCCGACGAGGTCGCGGGCCACCTGCGGGCGGCGATCATGTCCGGGGCCTTGCGGCCGGGAACGTTCATCCGCCTCGACGAGACCGCGGCCGAGCTCGGCGTCAGCGTCACGCCGGTGCGCGAAGCGCTGCTGAAGCTGCGCGGCGAGGGCATGGTGCAGCTCGAACCGCACCGCGGTCACGTCGTGCTCCCGCTCACGCGGCAGGACGTCGAGGACATCTTCTGGCTGCAGGCCACCATCGCCAAGGAGCTGGCGGCCGCCGCCACCGACCACATCACCGACGCGGAGATCAACGAGCTGGAGCGCATCAACGAGGCGCTCGCCGCGGCCGTCGGCTCCAGCGATGCCGAGACCATCGCGGGCATCGAGTTCGCGTTCCATCGGGTCTTCAATCAGGCGAGCGGGCGGATCAAGCTCGCCTGGTTCCTGCTCAACGCCGCGCGCTACATGCCGGTGCTGATGTATGCCGCCGATCAGCAGTGGGGTGCGGCCGCCGTCGAGAATCACCGCCAGCTGATCGCGGCGCTGCGCCGGCGCGATGCCGCCGCGGTGATCGAACACACCGTGTGGCAATTCACGGACGCGGCCGCCCGGCTGAACGAGATGCGGGACCGGACCGGGATCTTCGACTAGCCCGCGGCCAGCTGCTCGGCGCGCCGCTTGAGGCTTTCGGCAAGGTGGTCCAACACATTGTTGAGGAGCTGCTTGACCATCGGCGCCGGAACCGGCATCGAGGTCTCGACGTCGAGGTCCACCGTCAGCAAGCTCGACGTGCCCATCGCCACGACGCTGAACAGCTGCTCCTGCTTGGTGAAGAGGTCACCCTGCTGCAGCACGGTCTGGATCTGGTTTTCCCCCGGGTAGTACACGGCCTGGATGAACATGCTCTGCATGCCCTGGTAGTCGGTGTCGAGCCGCAGCTGGCTGGGGCGCCCGTCGTCGTATCGGGCGAGCACCCAGAGGCCCTTGATCTCCTCGTTCCACTGCGGGTAGGCCTCGAAGTCGGCGACTATGGCCATGATCAAGGCCGCGTCGGCGCTGACCTCGACCGTCTTGCTCATAACGGGCATTGGCGAAGCATAGCCGGGTGGACGACGCGCTCCGGCAGTGCAGGCCGGGCCGCGGTTTCGCACGAAAGCCCCGGCCCCGCGGGCGATCTCAGCCTTATCGCTCCACGCTTGCCGACGACAGCAACGAGCGGACGGGTGCGGGGATCTCGATCGGCTTGCGACTGGACCGGTCGACGTAGACGTGTACCCAATGGCCCAGCGCGGTGATGGGCTGCGCCTGCTTTGCGTGCACCGCCCGGAACACGCCGAGCCGGTAGGTGACGCTGCTGCGGCCGAGCCGGGTCACCGCCAGGCCCACCGCGAGGTCTTCGGGGAAATGCAGTTCCGAGTAGTACCGGCAGCCTGACTCGGCGACGATGCCCAGCGCCGGGGTGGTCAACGGGTCCAGCCCGGTGCTGGTGTTGATCCAGGCGTTGATGGCGGTGTCGAACAATTGGTAGTACACCGCGTTGTTGAGGTGGCCGAACATGTCGTTGTCGGCCCACCGGGTTCCGACCGGCCAGAGCACGGGGAAGTCGTCGCTGGTGAGCCCGTCCGGCGCCGGTGGTACCACCGGAGCCGGCGAGGCCGGGGGTTCCGAAGCCATGGTTGTATTCCAACATGGTTCAGATTCGGGGGGCCGTGCTGGACCGGGTCGGTCTGCCCCGCCCATACGCCGATTCCCGGCCCATCCGCGTCGTCGATCTCGACCTGGAACCGCCGGGCAGCAACGAGGTGATGATCCGCATCGAGGCGGCCGGGGTGTGCCACTCCGATCTGTCGGTGGTCGACGGCAACCGGGTGCGCCCGGTGCCGATGCTGCTCGGTCATGAGGCGGCCGGAATCGTCGAGCGGGTGGGTGACGGCGTGACCGACCTCGCCATCGGCCAGCGGGTGGTGCTGGTGTTCCTGCCGCGGTGCGGTCATTGCGCGGCCTGCGCGACACAGGGCCTGACCCCGTGCGAACCGGGCAGCGCGGCCAACGCCGCGGGGACCTTGCTGGACGGCGACATCCGGCTCCACCACGCCGGCCACCGGGTGTATCACCACCTGGGGGTCTCGGGATTCGCGACGCACGCGGTGGTCAACCGGGCCAGTGTGGTTCCGGTGCCGCCCGACGTGCCGCCCGAGGTCGCCGCGCTGCTGGGGTGCGCCGTGTTGACGGGTGGGGGCGCCGTGCTCAACGTCGGCAATCCGCAGCCGGGTCAGACGGTCGCCGTTGTCGGCCTGGGCGGTGTCGGCATGGCGGCGGTGCTCACGGCGCTCACCTATGACGGCGTGCGCGTCGTCGCCGTCGACCAATTGCCCGACAAGCTGACGGCCGCCCGCGCCCTGGGCGCGCACGAGGCGTACACGCCGCAGCAAGCCGCCGACGCTCGGGTGAAGGCAGTCGTGGTCGTCGAGGCGGTTGGTCATCCCGCCGCACTCGAGACGGCCGTCGCGCTGACCGCGCCGGGCGGCCGCACCATCACCGTCGGCCTGCCGCCACCGGATGCACGAATCACCTTGTCGCCGTTGGGTTTTGTGGCCGAGGGGCGCTCGCTGATCGGCAGCTACCTGGGTTCGGCGGTGCCCAGCCGCGACATTCCCCGGTTCGTCGCACTGTGGCAAGCGGGCCGGCTGCCGGTGGAATCGCTGGTGTCGTCGTCGATCCGGTTGGACGAGATCAACGAGGCGATGGACAACCTGGCCGACGGCACCGCGGTGCGGCAGCTCATCAGGTTCGATTAGCCGCTATCTCGGGTGCAGGGGCGCGACGGGTTCCACCGCCGCGTCCGGCAGACGGTGTTCTTCGATGTATTCCCAACGGATTTCGTAGCCCAGTCCGGGCCCCGACGGTATCTCGACGAACCCGTCGGGGGTGAGCGGATCGCAGGGCGACTTCAGATACGGCGGCGCGGCGTCGTAGCGAACCCCGGGCCCGAGCAGGCCGCGCTCGTAGTACTCGCAGACGTCTTCGCTGGTGGCACCGAGCACCTGCAGGTTGCCGAAGCCGCTCATATGCAGCTCGCACCGCATGCCGACCGCCTCGCACATCCCCGCCAGCTTCATCACACCGGTAATGCCTCCGCGCAATACATCGATGCGGCTGATGTCGGAGGCATGGCGCAGGATCCAATCCGCCCGGGTGTAGATGCCTCCCTCGGCGATCTCGGGGGAGCAGATGGGGATGTCCAGTTCGTCGCCGAGTCGCCGGTAGGCCTCAACCCGGTACTCCGGCATCGGGTGCTCGTACCAGTAGAAGCCCAGTCGCTGCAGCTCGCGGCCGACCCGCAGCGCGTCCTCGTGGGTGTGGTAGGTGCCCCAGGGATCGAACATCAGCACCATCTCGTCACCCACCGCCGCCCGAACCTCGCGGCACACCCTGATGTCCCAATCCACGTAGGACGGCCGCGGCAGGGCGAATTGACCTGTCGCGGGATTCCAGTAGTGATACGGGTGAATCTTGTAGGCGCCGTAGCCTTGACGCTTGCATTCGACGGCGTGGGCGGCGTACTCGTCGGGCGATCCGAGGTTGTTGAAACTGCTGGCATATGCCTTCACCCGGTCCCGCGCCCCGCCGAGCAGTTTGTGTACCGGCAACCCGGTGACCCGGCCGGCCAGATCCCACAGGGCCAGATCGATGGCGCTGCAGACGTTTTCGGGTAGCTTCGCCGCCCACAGTTGCCGCCAGATCTCCGCCCTGTCGAACGGGTTCTGGCCGGCGAGCAGTGGGCTCAGGAATTGGGTGATCAGCGCCTGATCCCCGGGGAGCAGGCCGTCCTGGTCACCGTGGAAGTGACCACCGAAGTAGTAGCCCTCGATCCCCTCGTCGGTGACCACCTTGGTCACGGTCTGCACCACGCGGTAATCGGTCATCAGCTGGCCGAACGAGATTCGATCGACGAACGTTTCGAACGGCACCACCTCGAGGCCGGTGATCTTCATGGCAGCACATTCTGCCGATGCCCCGGGCGCTCAGAGTAGAGGCGAAGGTCCCGCGCCCGTCACGGCCGGGGCTTCGCCAGGTCATCGGATCTGCACGCACTGGCCACCGTCGACGATGAGTTCGGAACCTGTGATGAACGACGCCTCCTCGGAGGCCAGGAACGCGACGGCGTCGGCAATCTCACGCGGCTGGCCGATCCGCCCGAAGGCCGACGACGCGGCGAGCCGCAGTTGGGTCGCGTCATCGAGCATCGGCGTGGCGATGGGACCGGGGAACACGGCGTTGACCCGGATGCCGAAGGGTGCCAGTTCGGCGGCGGCGTTCTGGGTCAGGCCGCGAAGCGCCCACTTCGCCGAACCGTACGCGGCGTGGTGCGGGAAGGGGCGGATGGCTCCGGTGCTGCAGATGTTGACGATGGCGGCGTTCTGCGCAGCGCGCAGGTGCTCCAGCGTCGCATGAATGCCGAGGAAAGCGCCGAAACAATTGACCCGCCAGGAATTCTCGAACCCGTCGGCGGTCTCGTCGGCCAACGAGGCGCGATGCAGCACGCCGGCGTTGTTCACCAGCGTGGTCAGCGCCCCGAATCGGCCGATCACGGTGTGCACGGCCGACTCCCACAGCGATTCGGAGGTGACGTCGAGTTCGATCGCAACCATCCCGTCGTCTCCCGATTCGTCGACCAGGGCGGTCAGCTCGCTGGCCCGCCGATCGCATGCGGCGACCGAATACCCTTCCCTGCGTAGCCGTTTGGCGATGGCCCAGCCCTGGCCGCCGGCGGCACCGGTCACCAATGCGACGCGTTGATTCATGATGAGGTGACCTCGGGGGAGTCGGACAGGCCGCGGCTGGTGACGAACTGGCAGCGCCGGCGCCGGAAACGCCACCGCCCCTCGTTGCGGATCAGTTCGTCGTCGTAGAGGGCGGGGCGCAGGTGCAGGTCACCCGCGCGGACGAACAGCACCTGCGACCGCGCCGTCGCGGTGTCGCCGTCCACGTGGATCCGGGTGACCCCGGTCAGGTGCAGCCCCCGCGGGGCGTCCCGGAACATCTTCCCGATGCCGTCGTGGCCGGCGAAAACGCGTCCGTAGACCAGGAATTCGGCGTCCGCGGCGAACAACGCCAGGCAGCCGTCGACGTCTCCCGCGTCGAGCGCGAGGGCGTAGTCGACGATGAGCTCACGGACAGCGGCCCGGTCATCCGTCATGCTTCGCCTCGCGCAGGTGCTCCGCGGCTCCCCGGCGCAGCGCGTGCGATTCGGCCGTCAGGGTGATCATCGACAGCCCCAGCTTCGCCATGGCGCGGCCCGTCGTGCCGTCCCCGGCGTGGATGCCGGTCACCAAACCGGCGCCGGTGGCCGCGCGGTGGATTCCCACGATGGCATCCAGGACGGCCGGATTTTTCGTCGCGCCAACCACGTCCACGCCCAGTGAAAGCGCCAGATCGGCGGGGCCGACGTAGAGCCCGGCGAGCCCGTCGACGGCGCAGATGTCGTCCAACCCGGACAGCGCCGCGGCCGTCTCGATCATCGCGAACACGCTCACCCGGGACTCCAGCGCGGCGGTGTCGCGGCCCAGGCCGGCGCGCAGCGGACCGAAGCTGCGGATGCCCGCGGGCTGGTAGCGGGTGGCGGCCACCGCCGCGGCGGCCTGGTCCGCCGATTCGATCATGGCGATGACGACCGCGTCGGCGCCGGCGTCCAGCACGCGGCCGATCGGGGCCGCGTCGGCGTTGGGCAGCCGCACCACGGTGCCGACGGGCAGGTGCTCGGTCCGGCGCAGCATCCCGGCGATGTCGGCGTCGTCGAGGTAGCCGTGCTGGGCGTCGAAACCCACGTAGTCGTAACCCGCACCGGCGAATTCCTCCGGGCCGAGCAGCGTCGGCCCGGTGATCCAGCCGCCCCATATCGGCCCGCCGCGGTTCAGGGCGCGCTGTAACGCGCTCTGTGAACTGCCCGGCACGCTCACTGTCCGATCGCGATCTTGACGCGCTCGGGAACCGGGCGGCAGGCCAACTCGAACGCACCCTGGACGTCGTCGATGCCGAACGTGTGCGTCAGGTAGGTGGCGAGCAGCTCGGGATGTTCGGCGGCGAACTTGCCCGCGAGTTCCAGCATCCGCCGCCGGTCCAGTGTCACACCGGATTTCAGCGTCAGGTTGTTGCGCAGCATGGCGCGCATGTTGATCGGGTAGGCGTCGTCGTCGGCGACGCCGAAGTAGAAGATGGTGCCGCCGGGCGCGGTCGCGTCGACGGCGTGGCCCAGTGTGGCGACCTGGTGACCCACGGCCTCGATGACGATGTCGGCGCGGTCACCGGCCGCAAGCCGGCTCGCCCAGCGGTCGCTGGTGGCACGCACCGGCTCGTCGACACCGAATGCGGTTGCCAGACTTGACCGATCGACGGGGTCGACCCCGGTGACGCGCCGCGCACCGGCCGCCTTCGCGACGTAGGAGAACAGCAGGCCGATGGACCCCTGGCCGATGATCGCCACATGCTTGCCGGCGAGATCCGGCAGCTGCTCGCAGGCGTAGAGGACGCACGCCAGCGGTTGCAGGCCGACCGCCTGCGCCGGGGTCAGCGCCGGATCGTACGGCGCCAAGCCGTCGCCGTTGCTGACCACGCGTTCCATCATGCCGTCGAACCCGGACGCCCAGCCGACCACGCAGTCGCCGGGACGGTGTTCGGGGTGCCGGCTGGCGATCACCTCGCCGGCGACTTCGTGGATGGGAAAGCCGTCCTTTTCGGCCGCACTGGCCCCGTCGTCACCCGGAAGGCGGCCGCGGGCACCGCGGAAGGCCGGCAGATCGCTGCCGCAGACACCGGCGGCCATGAACCGCAACAACACCTGGCCCTCGGCGAGGCGCTCGGGCGTCTTCTCTGGAAGCGTTGTCCGCTCGAACAGGTAGGGGGCGACGATCCGGTAAGACCACACGTCAGACCTCCACCGGGATGTTGTTCCATCCCCATTGAAAGCTGGAGGGCAGCCGCTTGGCGGCCTCGGCCTGGATCGCGTAGTCGGGCACCCGACGCAGCCATTCCTGCACCAGCACATCGACTTCCAGCCTGGCCAGGTGGTAGCCGATGCAGAAATGCTGACCGCGGCCGAAGGCCAGCGACCGGCGGATCGGCCTGTCCCAGACGAATTCGTCGGGCTCGGGGTATTCCCGCTCGTCGCGGTTGGCCGAGGCGAGCAGCGTGATGACGCGCTGTCCGGGCCGGATGGTCTGGCCGTGAATGGTGAAGGGCCGCCGCGCGGTTCGGGCGAACCACTGCGCCGGCGCACAGAACCGGATCATCTCCTCGCGCGCGACCGGCACGTTGTTTCCTGGGTCGGCGCGCACCGCGGCGAGTTGGTCGGGTCGCTGGTCGAGTTCCCACAGGCCGTGGGCGACGATCTTGGGCACCGTCTCGGTGCCTCCGATGAAGATGCAGAGCATCTGGGTCGCGACTTCGACATCGTCGAGCGGGCTGCCGTCGGGCAGGCGGTAGCCGAGCAGGCCGTCCACGACGCCGAGCGGCCTTCCGGACCGGTCGCCGCGGCGGCGCTGCACCACCGGCAGCAGGTACTGGAAGTAGTTCGGCCGCGCTTCGGCGGTGTCCACCCCGACACCCGGCTCGGCGAGGCTGCCCGCGTTGACCGCGGCCAGCACCTCGGGCGCGAGATCGGTCGAGATGCCCAGCAATTCGCACACGACGGATGCCACGACAATGCCGCCGTAGTCCTGGGTCAGGTCGAACGAACCGCGGGGCAGCAGCTCATCGAGGCGTTCGTTGGCCAGCTCGCGGATTCTGTCCTCCCAGCCGGTGACGGCCCTGGGCCGCAGCGGCTGGGAGTGCGCGCGCCGGATCTCCGCGTACAGATCCGTGTCGAACACCGCGTGAAACGGCAACGGGTGCAGCGGCGGGTCGTCCACCGCGCCGGTGTTGTGCGTGGCCAGAACCGACGCCGCGGGCAGTGTCCCCTCCGAGGCGACGAACGTCCCGTCGTTGACTTCCAGCACCTGCCAGATGTCCTCGAAGCGGGACAGCGCGAAGGTGTCCCACTGCGGCATGTAGTACACCGGATGATGGTTCCGCAGGATTCGGTAGTACGGCAGGGGGTTCGCCATCACCTGCGCGTCGAAGGGGTCGTAGGCGAAGGGCGCGGCCTCTTGCTGTCGCATCACTGCAGCGGCGACGGCGGTAGGGCCTGCAGGATCGAATCCTCCCAGCCGTCGCGCAGGGCGGGCGCCACGCTCATCCAGGTGACGATCTCGGCCGGTGGGCTCTCCTTCCACGAGGGGTAGTGGTTGGCGAAGCATTCCCAGCCGCCGTCCAGCGCCCAATAGTGGATCACCTCGTTGTAGCGGAAGGTCGTGGTGAACGAGCCCAGCCAGCGCTTGCCGGTGCGTTCCGACCATGGGACGTAGAGCCGCTCGAGTTCGCGGATGTAGTCGTCTTGGCGCCCCGGCTTGGTTTGCATGATCTCTTGGATCACCAGCGGCGCAGCGAAATTGGCTTCGCGCAATTGGGCAAGGGTCCTGTTGCTGGGGCCGGGGTACATGATTCGCCCCTCCCCCGCGGCGCCGATGTCGGCCAGAAAGGCGGACCATTTACCGGCGGCGGCCTCGTGACTGCCGCCGCGGGCCTGGGCGGCCCCGATCCGCGCATAGTCGGCGAATCCGTCGATCTCCCAGATGATCGTCACCTGCGGCCAGTGGCCGTTGTAGGGCGTGGTCTCCCAGATCGCGAACAGCCGGGCACCGGTCTCTTCCATCATCGGCAGGTAGGTGTCGGAGAACACCTCGGTGAAGCGGTCGCTTCGGCCGGAGCCGAGCGAGATGGTCTCGTGCAGATAGAGCAGCGTGTGGCGGTAGTACTTCTTCATCGGTCGAGCCGGACCAGGCCCGAGTCGCCGCGCCCACAGGTCGCCAAATCGCAGAGCAATGTCTCCGTGGAATACACGGCGTGACAAGCACTCCCGGCCGCCGCCAGCGCGTGGCCCTTGAACCTTCGCGCGGCCGCGCTGAGCGCGTACTGCGCCCTGGCCACCCCGCGGTCCACTCGTGAGGGCCACCCGGAAGGCGCCTGGCCCCACAGCGCGACTTCGGTCAACCGGTCGTCCAGCGACGTGAGCACCTTGGCGCGCACACGCGCATCCGCGGTGAACGCCTCGGCGCTCACCGCCAGGCTCTCGCTCGTCGAGCCGGGCGCCGTCGAGGCCAGCCACTCCTCGAGATTCCGCGCCTGCACGCCGAGGATCCGCAGGGCGCGCGCGTCGCCGTCATTCGGCAGCAGCACCGTCACCTGCCAGCCGGCCATCGCGCGGTCGTAGAGCCAACCTCCGGCCGATTCGACGACGTCCAGCGCGCTCGCCGCAATGACGTCGAGCCGATAGCGCAGACAGTCCCGGTCGGCACGGCTCGCCCGGGCAGCGTGGACCCGGCTGCCTTCCCTGATGTCGAACGTTGACGTGACCATTCAATCCGTTCCTCACCGCCGCACCGAATCCGTGCATTGGCGTTTACCGCAACGCTTGTCCTGGGCTGGGCCGCCTGAGACGACTCACCGGACAGCGTGACACTTGACAGAAAATTTGTAAAGGTGCGACCGGTGGTCACGAACCGCGGCGCGCCTTGAGTTCGGCGAGCACTTCCTCGGTGTGCTGCCCGAGTTCCGGTGCCGCAGAACGCGGTGCCCAGGGTGTGCCGTGGAAATCGGCCGGTGTGGCCACCATCGGGACGCTCGATTCCCCGTCGGGCACGTCGACGATGCCGCCCGCCGCGTGAAACTGCTCGTCGGCGACGACGTCTTCGAGGCTATTCACCGGCGACCAGAAGAAATCGGGTTCGGCCGCGAAGGCCTGCGCCCATTCGTCGAGGGTGCGGGTGGCGAAGATGGCGTCCAGCTCGGCGATCAGTTCCGCCGCGTTGACGAAGCGCGCGTAGGCGTCGGCGAAGCGGGGATCGTCTAGCCACTCCGGGTGGCCGACGGCGCGGCACAGCGGGGGCCAGTGCCGATCGCCTTCGAGCCCGACGATCCAGAATCGCCGCCCATCGGCGGTGGCGTAGTTGTTCATGCAGGGATTACCCATCGACTCGCGTTGCCCGATCGCGATCGGTTGGCCCGTGAGCAGGTAGGTGTTCAGGTCGAAGCTCACGGTGTAGGCGCCCTGCCGATACAACGAGGTGCTCACCAGCTGGCCGGTCCCGGTGCGGGCGCGGGCAACCAGCGCCGCGCAGATGGCGGCCGCCAGCGTCATGCCGGCCGAATGATCGCCCATGCCACCGCGCTGGAACGGCGGCGTGTCGCCGGGCCGGGTGAGCAGATGCGCCACCCCGGCGCGCGACCAGAACGCGGCCACGTCGTAGGCGGCCCGGTCCGCATCGGGTCCGGTCTCGCCGTATCCGGTGATCAGCCCATACACCAGGCGCGGGTTGTGGGCGGACACCGATTCGAAGTCGAGCCCCAGGCGTTGCAGCGCGCCGGGCCGCACATTGGTCACGAAAACGTCGGCGCCGGCGAGCAATTCGAACGCGGTGTCGAGGTCCGCCGCCTCCGCGAGGTTCAACACGACGCTGCGCTTGGAGCGGTTGTCCATCTCGAAAGGCGGGTTGACCCCGAGGTCGCAGCCCAGCATCCTGCCGAACAGGCGCCCCGGGTCGCCGCTGGGCGGTTCGATCTTGATGACGTCGGCCCCCCAGTCGGCCAGGATGCCGCCGGTGGCCGGGCCGGCCACCCAGACCCCGAGCTCGACGACCGTGACGCCCTCCATTGGTCCCGCCATGGCTACGTTCCTACTCTGCACTCTTCGAATGTCACGCCAGCGTGGCGCTGCATGGTGAGTGCCACGCTAGCGTGACGTCGGGTGGCGTTTGCGTGCGACGGAAGGAGCGCCATGAGCCTGGTAGCCGGACATGGTCCGCTCAGCAGTGATCCGGCCGGGCGATTCTCGCCGCCGCTGCCCGCCGACGTCGTCTTCATCGAGCCTCATCCGCGCCGCGTGCAAGCGATCCAGGATGGGCGGCTGGTGATCGACACCGAAGGGGCGCTGCTGGTGCACCGGCGGGGCCAGCCGCTCAGCTACGTCTTTCGGGCGGACGAGGTCGGTGACCTGCCCACCGAACCCGAGCCCGAGGCGCCGGGCTTCGTCCACGTGCCCTGGGACGCCGTCGACACCTGGCTCGAAGAGGGACGAGAACTCGTGCACTACCCGCCGAATCCCTACCACCGAGTCGACTGCCGTCCCACCAAGCGCCGCCTGCGGGTTTCGGTCGCCGGCACGGTGCTGGTGGATACCGACGACACCGTGATCCTATTCGAGACCTCCTTGGAGCCAAGGCTTTACGTCGATCCGCGGCACGTGCGCACCGACCTGCTACACCTTTCGGAGACGGTGAGCTACTGCAACTACAAGGGTTTCGCGACATATTGGTCCGCGGGCAATGTCGACGACATCGCGTGGAGTTACGCCGATCCGCCGCCGGAAAGCCTGCCCATCGAAGGGTTCTTCAGCTTCGACCTCGCCCGCGCCGACGTGATCGCGGAGCTGCCGGCCAGCCGCCGTAGCTAGACGTCGCAGCTCAACGTTTCGGGGTGCGTCGACCGTTCCGCGTCGTTCGAGACGCATCCGCGCGGGCCTGGATACCGGCCAGCAGCATGTCGAGGGCGCGGTCGAAGTCCGCGGCCATCGATGATTGTTGGCTGGTGGATGCGAGGGCTGCCAGGTGGGGGTGGTCGGCGCCCGCCAGGCGTCCGATGCGGCCGGCGGCATCGATGTTGGCCTGCTCTTGAGCGCCCACCGCCGCGGGGCCGGCCAACTCCACCTGCGCGGCCCCCATGATCAGGCTGAGCACCCCACGAAAGGCGGCCAACAGATCGTGGTCGGCAAGTCCGCCACGGACCAGTGCCGCGACGAGCTGTTCTGCGGGCGCAAAGCTCTCGTTCGAGACGGTGCGGCGGGTCAAGACCAGCGGGACAGCGTTACGGTGACGGCGCATTGATTCCCACACGGCGATCGCGATGGATTTCACATCAGCAAGCCAATCGTCGGACGGCGCAGGTGGTTTCACGTCGGCCAGCACCGCTTCGGCGACCAGAGCCTCGAGTTCCTCTCGGTCTTTGACGTAGTTGTAGAGCGTCATCGGCCCGGTACCCAGGGCGGTTGCCAGCGAGCGCATGTTCAGCGCGCTCAGCCCGTCGCGATCGACGATCCCCATTGCGTGTGCGCGCACTTCAGAGACGGTGAATCGTGCCCGGATAGCTCACCTCCCGCTTGTGACCCCTTGACACGTACAGCGTACCTAACGTAGACCGGATACGTACAACGTACGTATCCGGTCCAGGGAAGTTTTCATGAGCACTAACATCGCCACCACCACGGTGTCATTTACTTCGCAAGGCGTTCGGTGCACGGGCTGGCTGACCCTGCCGCGCGGCGCCGGCCCCCATCCGGGGGTTGTACTCTGCCACGGCCTCGGCGCGACGCACGGCATGCTGATGTCGCAATACGAGCAACACTTCGCCGATGCCGGCGTGGCGACACTGGCCTTCGACTACCGGCACACGGGTGCTTCGGACGGTTCACCACGGCAACGCTTCAGCATGCGCCGACACCAACAGGACGTCGGCGCTTCGCTGGACTATCTACATCACCACGACAGCATCGACTCCCAACGAATCGGCTTGTGGGGCACCAGCCTCGGCGCGATGCATGTGCTGCGGCAAGCCGCAGCCCGGCGCGATCTCGCTGCCGTGGTCGTGCAGTGCCCGATCGTCCATGGACCGGCAACACTGGCCCGCGGCGGCTGGCGGCCCGCTCTCCGCGCGACACCGGCGATCCTCGACGATGTGCTTCGACGGATGCGGGGCGCCGCCCCACGGTATGTCCCCATCGTCGGCGAACCGGGCAGCCTCTCTGCAGTCACCATCCCCGGCGCTCTCGCCGGCTGGTACTCCACCGTGCCCGCCGGCACGACCTTCGACAACCGCATCGCCGCCGCCGACGTCATCGGGATCGGCATGACCAGCGCCAAACACGGCGCCGCGCGGATTACGGCTCCACTGCTGGTATGTGTCTCCACACGAGAGACCCTCATGAACCCGCGCCATGCCGCGGACGTGGGACACCGCGCGCGGTACGGCGTCGTGCGGCACTACGACGGGGATCACTTCCAGATTTATCACCCGCCCTTACTAGGGGAACTGCTCGCCGATCAAACCCAATTCCTTCAGGAGCACCTGAATGTCCAAAGTGCTTAATACCCTGCAGGACAACGACGCTCGGCTCGTCGGATTTCTCAGTACTCTCACCGCAGACCAGTGGTCGCAGCCCAGCCTGTGCACAGAGTGGAGCAACCACGAAGTCCTGGCCCACCTCGTCGTCGGCTACTCAGCCACGCTGCCGTCGATCGCGGCCGCGATGTTGCGGCACCGGGGTTCATTCGACCGCACCAACTCCTCAATGGCCCGCGCGTTGGCGGCACAACAGGACCCGCACACGCTGATCGATGACCTTGCGGCATTGACACAGCTTGCACGAGGCATCGGTCGCATCTTTCCCAGGCGACTGCTCCTCGGTGATCACGTCATCCATGAACTGGACATCACCTACTCGATCGGCGCAGACTCCGCGATTCCCCGGGCAATACTCGCTGCCGTTCTCGAAACCGAGGTAGCAATCCCGAACCCGTTCGTCCCAGCCTCGAAACGCGCACGAGGCCTGAACCTCATCGCTACCGACACCACCTGGTCACACCCCAATGATGGACCAACGGTCACCGGTGAAGCCGGCCACCTTGCCTCAGTGCTGGCCGGCCGGCCCTGGGCGCTAGGGCATTTGACCGGTGATGGAGTCGCGGTACTCGCCGGCCGACTTGAGCAATGGCCAAAGTCCATCCCGTGACGCGCTATTGACTGTTGAATCCCGTTGGCGTCTCGCCGCCCATGGCGGCCAATCACCAGTCGGTGACGGGCGGTAATTGATTGATCTTCCCGACAGCGAGCTGCCGCCGTGCGGTCACGTTCAGTTTGATGAATACCTTGCGCAAGTGGTACGCGACGGTGTTCGGACTGATGAACAACTGGGCGCCGATCTCCGAATTCGTGGCCCCGCCGGCGGCCAGCGCGGCGATCTGCGCCTCACGCGGGGTCAGACCCGAACCGTTTCGGGTGTCGGCCTTTTCGCGAATTCGCACGCCGGTGGCTTCAAGCTCAAGCCGCGCGCGCCTGGCAAAAGCTTCCATTCCGTTGGTCGTGAACATTTCATAAGCGGGCCGGAGCTGGGTTCGGGCGTCGAGCGGCCGTCGTTCTCGACGCAGCCACTCGCCGTAGACAAGTCGTGCACGCGCGGCGGCCGGGCGCAGCTTTGTGCGGTCCATCCGCTCGATCGCCTCGCGGTAGAACCGTTCCGCGGACCCGCCGCTGCTCACGAGTGCCCGTGAGCACGCGTAAGTTCCCAGGGCCCAATCTGTTCCAGCAGCCTGCGCGCTCTCTTCAAGACAGGCGAGAGCATCACGCGCGTCGCCGGTTTGCCCGCAACGAGTTGCCGCCTCTATCAATTCGGGTAGCAAGAACGTCGTCCACAGTTCTTCTGCGTGCCCACACCCTTGTCGGGCCGGCACGAAGGCCTGCTCATAGTGCCCCAACCCGTTGTACAGGAGCGCGGTCGCCAGTTCGATTGACGCCAAACCCATTCCCTCACCACGAGCTAGCGCATAGTGTTTCCCTGCCTGCGCCAATCGTGCAGTTTCGGTTTGGTCGCCTTGCCAGGCCGCAAGCGGAAGTGCCGCGTAGGGAAAGACCGTCGTAGCCGTCGACGCCGTGATCGAGTCGGCCTCGGTGATCAGCTGGCGGGCGGCGGCGAAATTTCCACTCCAAGTCAGCGCCGCTGCCAGCGAGTGCAACGCCACGGGCAACACGCGTTGGTCTTCCGCCGCACGGGCGAGCCCGACTTGTCGAGCCGGCAAGTGTAGCCACGCGCGATCGTCCCAAGCGTTGATGGCGCCGTGGCAGGCAAGCCAGAGCCAACGCGTCCCGCCCTCGACGCTTGGCCCTTCGGCGGCACAGAATCCGGCCAACGCGCTTCGAACCAGCCCGAGGCCCGCTCGGGGACCGGAGACGACCAGGGCCGTCAACCCATCCAGTAGGAGGTCTGCCGGGCTCTGCGGTCGCCGTGCCGCGGGGGCTGCCCCGGCGGCCCTCGCCACTTCCAACACGGCACCGCTGCCGGCGAGACGGCCCGCGAACAGGACCGCCGATAGCGCCTCGAGATACAGTTCGCGCGCGGCCTGCGCATCGTGCGGCGCGCATTCCTGGGCCAGCGCAGTCAACGCGGTAGCGGCGTCGCTGCCGCACTTGGACGTGAACATCATCTCGCCGCGCAGCGCGGACGGTAGGGCACCGTTTTGCCCCAGCATTGAGATCCGCTCCGAGGGGTGCATCAGTGCACTCGCCGACGAAGCGGTGGCCGCAGGTCAGTGCGGCCGGTCGGCGGGGCGACAAGACCGGACTTAATGACTTCGCGCCCGCCCCGGCTTCGGGCGTAAATCATGTCCGAAAGCTTATCGGCTGTGGGTCAGGGACGCCCTTTGTGCGGATGCCAATCCGGTCCGCTGAATTTGCGGCGGGCACGGCCGTCGATCGCACGCGGACTACCAGGTCTTGAGGATTCTGCGTTGGGTCGCGGCGAGTCATCATCGAGGTGAGCCGGGCGTACCAGCCCATCCCTCATTCGTGCAGCTTGGAGGCGGCAGCATGACCACCGTTCGTGAGGCGATTCTCGACCTGCTGCGCGCACACAACTTGACCACCATCTTTGGCAATCCGGGCTCGTCGGAATTGGCTCTGCTGCAGGACTTCCCAGAAGACTTCCGCTATGTGCTGGGGCTCCAGGAGATGGTGCCGGTCGGGATGGCCGACGCATACGCACAAATCACCGGACGACCCGCATTTGTCAACCTGCATACCGCCCCCGGCATGGGTAACGCCCAGGGTCAGCTCTACAACGCTTTCATCAACAAGACTCCGCTGATCGTGACCGCCGGAAATCAGCGCCGCACGATGCAGAACCAGTACTGTCTGCTGACCAACATAGAGCCCGCTTTGGTGCCAAAGCCCTTCGTGAAGTGGGCGGCCGAACCCGCGATCGCCAGTGAGGCTCCCGCCGTGCTGGCCCGCGCCATCCATCTGGCTACCACCCCGCCGATGGGTCCGGTGTTCGTCTCGCTGCCGATGGATGACATGCCGGTCCAATTCGACGACGGCCAGGCCACCGATGTTGCTGCCGTGCGGGACCGCTCGGTGACTCACACCGCGGGCTTTTCCCCCGAACTCGCCGAGCAGATCGGCGCCCGACTGGACTCCGCGAAATCGCCGGCGCTAATTGTGGGCGGCGACGTCGAGCGTTATGGCGCGTGGGACGCGGTGATCGCGTTGGCGGAGCGCACCCAATCGGCCGTCTGGACGGCGCCACTAACGGGGTGGAGCGGATTTCCGGAGAATCACCCGCTGTATCAAGGCATTTTGCCGCCCGGCGCGGGCTGGATCTCCGAGATGCTGACCGGACACGACCTACTTTTAGTGATCGGGGCACCCGTTTTCCGGTACTACCCGTTGGTGCCGGGACCGTATCTCCCCAAGGGTGCGAGCCTGATTCAGATCACCAATGACCCTGATGAGGCCGCGCGCGCCCCCGCCGGGGACGCGATCGTCGCCGACGTTGCCGGCGCAGCCGCCGCACTGCTCGCGGCGACCAAGCCCACCCAGCGGCCGGCACCCGCGGCGCGCGCGCCGATCCCGGACCTGGACAATTCACAGACGCCGCTGCGCCCCGAAGCGCTATGGACGGCCGTCGGCCGGGGCGCGCCGCCGGAGACGTTGTGGGTCAGCGAGGCGGGCAGCAACGAGGTCGCCATTACGAACAGCATTCGACCCGGTCATCCGTTCTCGCATCTTTCGGCGGCCGGCGGCGGACTGGGTTTCGGACTGCCCGCGGCCGTCGGTGCTCAACTCGCGGCCCCCGACCGTCCCGTCGTCGCGCTGATGGGCGACGGTTCGATGCATTACGCGATTACCGCGTTGTGGACCGCGGCGCAGTACCAGATCCCCGTGACCATCGTGGTGGCTTCCAACGCGGAATACGGTGTGGTCAAAGAATTCGGCGGATGGGAAAAGACGCCAGGGGTGCCCGGGCTCGATCTACCGGGGCTCAATGTCGTGGCAACAGCGGCCAGCTATGGAGTCGACGCCCATGAGGCGCACACCACGGACGAGGTCATCGAGTTGCTGAGAAGCGGCGTCGCCGACCGGCAGCGACCCACCCTGATCAACGCACGTACGACTCCCGTCGGAGTTTGACACGACGGCAGTCATCGCCGAGGCAGCCGCCTGGGCTCGAAATAGATTGGAGCCGAGTGCCTTTGGAGCGAAGTAAGCTCAGCTCGCCAGGCCGACGATCGCCAGCATGAACAGCACCCCGCCGAGGGTGCATGCCAGGGTCACCGGGGTGCGATGTCCGGTGTGCGCCCTCGGCAGGATGTCGGCGCTGGCGAGGTACATCAGGAAACCGGCGAAGAATCCGAGATACAGCTCGAGCAGGCGATGGGGAATCGTCACGGCCAGGGTGAGCGCCGCGCCGGCCACCGGGGCGACCGCGTCGGCGGCCAGCAGTGTCAGAGCCCGTCGACGGTCGTTTCCGTACAGCGATGTGATGGTGTAGGTGTTGAAGCCGTCCGCGAAATCGTGGCCGATCACCGCCACCGCCACGACGACGCCCGCCGCGGCCCCGGCTTGAAAGGCGGCCCCGATGGCGAATCCGTCCATGAGGCTGTGGCCGATCAGCCCCGAAGCGGCGAGAATCCCGACGCCGGGCGCGTCCGGATCACCCGAATCGTTCGGCCCATGACCGCGATGGATGCCGACGGTGTGTTCGATGGCATACAGCACCAGGAAGCCGAGAACGAAGGCCACCAGTGGAGCGGGTATGCCGAACAGGCTCCATGGCGTCTGGCTCATCGCTTCCGGCAGCAGGTCGAAGGCCACCGCGCCGAGCATCAGACCGGCGGCCAGGCCCAGCACCAGGTAGCGGTAGGAGCCGATCCGCAGCGCCGCGTAGCCACCCAGCAATGTGGTGATGAACGAGCCCAGGGCCACGAGAACAACCACTGCGGGCCTACCTCTCTGCGACCGGTACTCGGTGAAAAGGTAGCGCCCTCAGAGAGGGTTAGCGCGCCGGAACGCGAGGAAGCTATCCGCCGTAGCTCGGGCGGCCCAGCTTGAGCTCATGCTGGGCGATCATGTTGCGGAACACTTCCAGGGTTCCGCCGTAGATCCCCAGCGGCAGCGCGAGCCGGTAAAGATGTTCTGCGGCACCGTCAGTGGCGGAGCCTTTAGTTTCGGTGGGCAGCGCCGACGCGGGCCCCAGAATGTCCATCAGATCCGGGGTGATGTCGCGCATCGTCTGTGCGACCGCGACCCGCCCGAACATCCCCGGCGTCGACAGCGCGGCCTCCATCCGGGCGGCGCTGCGGCCGAGCCGGTATTTCACGGAATCGTCGTCCAACGGCCGCCGCCCGTCGGGGCCGGGGTCAGCGACGACGGCCGCGACCGCGTCGACCACTTCGGCCATCAGGTCGCCGTGCGCCGCCATCGCGGCAATGTATTGCAGGCCATGGTCTTCCGGGTCCACGATGCCGTGCTCGGAGTCGAGCGCCGCGCGCATCACCGTCCAGCCGCCGTTGACTTCACCGATGCGGTAGAGGTCGTCGACGCGGACGTCGCTGTAGTAGACGATGTTGGTGCGGTCACCGTCCAGGGTGCGGATGCCCTGGATTTCGACGCCCGGCGAGTCCAGGGGCACCAGAAACATGGTCAGATTGCGGTGTTTCGGGCCCTGAGGGTCGGTGTTGGTGAGCAGAAAGACGTAGCGGGCGTTCTGCGCGTTCGATGTGAACATCTTGGCGCCGTTGATGATCCACGCGCCCCCATCCCGCACCGCGCGCGTCTTGCAGGTGGCGACGTCAGAGCCGCCCTCGGGCTCGGTGTAGCCAAGACACAGCCGGATCTCGCCGGACAGCACACCGGGCACCACCTTGTCGGCGAGCTCCGGCGCCCCGAATTGCCGCACCAGCCGGGCGACGACGGACGTCGTGCCCCAGTGATACCAAGGCGTATGGGCCCGGGCGATCTCGAGTTGGAAGATGCGCCGGCGGACCGGGTTGAACCCGCCCTCGGACTCCAGCTTCCAATCCGATGCGAGGTAGCCGACCTCACCCAGCGCCAGATGCACGTGCTCGTCGAAGTTTTCGCCGAATTCGACCTGCCGGTGGAGCACTTCGTCCGTCACTAGCTTGGCGATGAGCGCGCGAGTCTCGTCGCGGAAGGCCTGGTCCTCGGGCGAGAGTTCGACGCGGGAGAAGTCCATCAGGCCGCGTCGATCACGAGGGTGCGGAACCGGTCGAGAGTTTCGAGCGCGTGCGCCATGCTGTCGCCGGGGAGATGGACGCTGACCCACGTCACGCCCAGCTTCGCCAGCTTCTCCAGGCCGTCAAGATAGGCGTCGGCGTTGAATTCGTCGTCGGCGGGGCTGCCGCCCTCGAAGTTGGTGAAGGTGATGTCGATCGTCGACCAGTCCCTGCCGGCGGCATCGCACCGGCGCCGCAGGTCGTCGATGCCGTCGGTGAGGCGCGCCACCGAGTCGATGACGGAGGTGCCCGCCGTCTGGGCCAGTTGCGGTGGGGCGGGGAAGGGACACCAGCCGTTACCGTACTGCGCCACACGCTGGCGCGCCGACGACGTGTTGCCGCCGATCCAGATCGGCGGATGCGGGTCGCTGACGGGCCGAGGGTGCGCGGTGATCCCGCGGGCGCTGAAATGCTTTCCCTCGTAGGTGATGTCGTCGCCGGTCCAGACCGCCCGGATCACCTGCAACGCTTCCTCGAACAGCTCGGCCCGCTCGTCGTAGCTCACGCCGAGCGCGGCGAACTCACGCTTGAGGTAACCCACACCGACCGCCAGGGTGAACCGGCCGCCGGAGAGCAGATCCAGCGTGGCGCCAGACTTGGCCACCACGAACGGGTTTCGATACGGCAGCACCACGATGTTGGGGATGAGCCGCAGCATGGTCGTCGTGGCCGCCGCGAAACCCAGTGCGACAAAGGGATCCAACGCGTCATGCCCACCGGCTTCCAGCCAGCGCTGCGACGGCGCGGGGTGATCGGTGAACCCGAACCCGTGAATCCCGGCCGCTTCGGTGGCCGCGGCCACCTTCCCGATGCCGTCCCCGCTCACCAGCTCCGGGTTGTACGGGTGGCTGTGCATCGGGTGGGTGATGGTGAACTGCATGACAGCGACCGGTCGTTAGAACCGTGCGCGGGAATCGATGGCCGTGTCGGTGGTGCGCAGCGGGCGGATCAGCGCCTCCTGGGCGAAGGAACACAGCAGCTCCCCCTCCTCGGAATGCACGGTGCCGCGCACATACGACATGCCCGCGCCGACCTGGGTGCTTTCGTGGGTGTACAGCAGCCATCCGTTCCAGCGCACCGGCTCGTGGAACGCGACGGAGATGCTCATCGGTGCGGTGGACACCGTCAGGTGCGCCTGGGCGGTGCCGATGCCCGAGTGTGCCCGCATCGTGGTGGAAATCCCGAGATGTCCGGTGAAGTAGGCGATGAGCGCCTTGGCCAGGTCGTCCCGTTCCGGGATCGGGTCGTAGTGCAGCCAGGCGTAGAGCTCCGGCGGCCCGACCTCGTCGGGGCTGTTGACGTCGACGACGTCGACGAGGCGCAGTTCCCGGCCGGCCATCGGCATTGGCGAGTGGTGGGCGTCGCCGGGCGCGGCCACGTCGGGGCGCGGCAGGTGGTGGCGGATGACGTCGGCGGTGGGGACGTCGGCCAGCACCGTGATGCTCAGGCAGCGCCGCCCGTTTTGGTGCACGGCGACCACCGCGGTGGCGGTGGACCGGCCCTCGGCGACGACGTCGAGGACGAGCTCGATCGGCGGCCCCACGGTCACCGCTCGCGAGAACACCGCGTGCGCCGAGCGCACCGACTTGTTCGGGAATCGCTTGGCCACCGCGACGATCGCCTGGGCGAGCACCTGGGTGCCCTCCACCACTTGCCGTTCGTCGCCGGCGGCGATCCCGGTGTCGCCGGTGAACCGGTCCTGCCCGTCTGCCTGCACGTCGAACAGGTCCAGCAGGCCCTGCACCGTCCACTCGGTCTGCTCAGATTCCGTGGTCAAGTCGCACTCCACCTCTCGCGCCAGCAGCTCAGGGCTCAGCGTGACACTTTGAGCAGGATTTGTAAAGCTTGGCTAACAAGACTGCGGCCCGGTGAATCGGCTGTCCGAGGAAATACGCAGGGAGGCAACGTAATTGCGCATCGAGACCAGGACCTTGGAGGCCGCTTTCACCCAGTCCGCAGATAGCCGCTACGACTTCGGCATCGATCCGCAGAACCGGACGCCGTCTCGCGGGAACCTGCCCGGTCACGAGATTGACACCGGTACCCGCGGTGCATGACACTTTGGCGGTGTTTTGTAAAGCGGTGGAGAGGGTGCGCGGATGATTCCCGAGCCGCTGGCCAACGGCTTCTGCTTCGGCGAGGGCCCGCGCTGGTTCGAGGGATTGCTGTGGTTCTCCGACATGCTGGGCGAGGCGGTCCACACCTCGACCATGGGCGGCTCGCTGACCACGTTGCCGCTGCCCGGGCACTGCCCGTCGGGCCTGGGTTTCCGCCCCGACGGATCGCTCCTGATCGTCTCTGCCGAAGACCGGAAGGTGTTGCGTTACGACGGTGAAACGGTCGAAACCCTCGCCGATCTCGCTGAACTGACACCGGTCAACCTCGGTGACATGGTCATCGACGACGCCGGCCGTGCGTACATCGGCTGCCAGGCTTTCAGCTGCGGCGCCATCATCCGGCTCGATCCGGACGGCAGCGCCGTGGTCGTAGCCGAAGACCTCGACTTTCCGAACGGAATGGTGATCACACCGGACCGGCAGAAGCTGATCGTCGCCGAGTCGGTCGGCCGGCGGCTGACCGCGTTCACGATCGGTCCGGGCGGCGGGCTGGCCGAGCGCCGCGTCTTCGCCGACGGCCTGGACGGGCCACCCGACGGCATCGCGCTCGACGCCGACGGCGCGGTCTGGGCCTCGATGACGCTGGCCCACCAGTTCGAGCGGATCGTCGAGGGCGGCGCCGTGACCGACCGCATCGACATGGGTGAGCGCGTCGCCATCGCCTGCGCGCTCGGCGGCCCCGAACGCCGCACGCTGTTCTTGTTGTCCAGCACCGACGCGTTTCCCCGGCGCCTGGTCGGCACCCGGCTGTCCCGGCTGGATGCCGTCACGGTGACCACGCCCGGCGCCGGGCTCCCCTGACGAGAGGTTGACGATGACGGACTCCTACTACGAGCTCATCGACGGCGCCGACCCGTTAGGCGAGAAGTTCCGCGCCACCGACCTGGCGCGCGGCACCTGGTCGGCGGCGATCCAGCATGGCGGGCCGGTGTCGGCGCTGCTGGTGCGGGCGCTGGAGCGATGCGAACAGCGCGACGACACCCGCCTGTCCCGCGTGGTCATCGACCTGCTGGGCGGGGTGCCCGCCGAGGGCGACCTGTGGGTCAGCTCGCAGGTGCAGCGGGGCGGGAAACAGATCGAACTGGTCAGCGCCGAGATGCTGGCGCCGGGCCCCGATGGTGAGCCCCGGCCGGTGGCCCGGGCCAGCGGATGGCGGTTGCAGACGCTGGACACGCGAGCGGTGGCTCACGCCGCGCCTGAAATGCCCGGGCCGCGCAGCCAGGCGCGCAACCGCAACCTCAAGGCACGGGACTGGGACCGCAACTACGTGCACAGCCTGGACTGGCTGTGGCTGACCGAGCCGCTGAGCGAGGGTCCGGGCGAATCGTGGATCCACCCGAACGCGGACCTGGTCACCGGCGAGAGCATGACACCGCTGGAGCGCCTCTTCTCGGTGGCGGACTGCGCCAACGGCATCGGCAGCAAGCTGGACATCAGCCGGTGGACGTTCCTCAACACCGACCTGGCCGTGCACGTGTTCCGGGTTCCCGACGGTGATTGGATCGGCATCCGCGCCGAGACCAGCTACGGCCCCGACGGCATCGGGACCACGATCGGCACACTGTTCGACGAGCAGGGCGCGGTCGGTGCCATCCAGCAGTCGGTGCTGGTGCGCCCGCGCCCGGGCAAGTCGGGCCGGGAAGCGAAATGACGTTGAAGCACTTCGTAGAGTTGCAGATATGAGCCGTCCGGCCCAGACCGCAGAGCCTGACACCTCGACGCGTCAGCGCATCCTCGACGCCACCGCAGAGGTCCTCGGCCGCAACGGCAAAACCAAGCTCAGCCTGTCCGACGTCGCCGCCCAGGCCGGCGTTTCGCGGCCGACGCTTTACCGCTGGTTCGCGTCCAAAGAGGAGTTGTTGTCGGCCTTTTCGAGCTACGAGCGGCAGATCTTCGAGAGCGGCCTGGTCCGCGCGACCGCCGGTCTGAAGGGGGTCGACAAGCTCGACGCCGTGCTGCGGTTCATCGTCGAGTACCAGCACTCGTACTCCGGCGTGCGCATGGTCGATGTCGAGCCCGAGCACACCATCGCCCAGTTCTCCTGGGTCATCCCGCAGATGCGCGAGGGCCTGCAGCGGCACCTGCCGGGCCCCAACGCGGCGGTGAAGGCGGCGACCGTGATCCGGATCGCGATATCGCACTACATCGTCCGCAGCGACGACGCCGACCAGTTCCTGGCCCAGCTGCGGCACGCCGTCGGGATCAAGGCGCCTTCGGATTAGTCGAGCCGCACCTCGACCTTGACGCGGCCCTTCTCATCGCGGCCGGCGATCGCGTGGCCGGTGCGGTCGGCGCCGTCGAAGTTGAGCAGCGTGATCGGACCGCCCTCGCCGAGGAAGTTTCGCCACCATGTCTTGCTATCGGGCGACATGACGTTGATGACGATGCCGTCGCCCGAGCGGCGGTACCCGACCGGGGTCTGGATCGTCTTACCCGAACGCCTGCCGACGTAGCGAATCTTGATCAGCCCGCGTCGTACCAGTGGCCCGACGACGGGCGCGTCGATCATGCCATTGAACAAATTGTTGACGATTCCGACGATGGGCGTGCTGAAGATCCCGGATGCCATGGAGCCCAGCGTATGTCAGACGGCGCAAGAACGATTAGTCGAACAGCACCGCCGCATTCAGGTAGCCGGTCGGGTCCAGCGCGGCCTTGATCGTCCGCATCGCCGCGACGTCCGCCGGTTCGCGTGACATGCCCAGGTAGTGCCGCTTACGGGTGCCGACGCCGTGTTCGGAGCTGACGTTGCCGCCGGATCGCGCGATCAGTTCCATCATCGGTTGGTACAGCGCCTTCTCCCGCTCGACCGGGCAGCGCAACACGTTGAGATGCAGGTTGCCCTCGCCGATGTGGCCGAACAGCAAGGGCAGCGCCCCCGGCGCGAGCGCCCCGACCAAATCGACTGCCGCCTTGGCGAATTCGTCGATCGACGACAGCGGCAGGGAGATGTCGAACTTCAGCGGCGGCCCGTACACACCCAGTACCTCGGCGAGTGATTCGCGCACCTGCCACAACCGCTGCTGCGCGCCGACATCCACCCCGACCGCGGGTTCGGAGGACACCCGCACGCCGTCGAGCAGTTCGGCGAGCCGGTCAGTCTGGTCGTGGTCAGCGGCGAGCTCCACCAGCAGCAGCCAGTCGCCCTCGACCGGTGCGCCGACCCCGAGGTGCTCGCCGGTCAGCGCGGCGGCCCGGCCGTCGATCAGTTCCAGCGCCGCGATGCCGTCCACGTCCCGAAACGCCCGGCCGGCATCCACGAGAGCATCCAGCTCGGCGAATCCGCAGATCGCCGTCACCTGCCGCGCCGGGGTGGGGTGCAGGCGCAGGTCCAGCGCGGTGATGACGCCCAGGGTGCCCTCGGCGCCCACGAACAGCGACGACAGGTCGTAGCCGGTGTTGTCCCGGCGCACCCGGCTGTGCCGGTGCAGCAGCGACCCGTCGGGGAGCGCCACCTGCAGGCCGAGCACCTGCTCGCCCATGTTGCCGTAGCGGACCGTGCGCAGGCCGCCGGCGTTCGTCGAGGCCATCCCCCCGACGGTCGCGGTGTCCCGGGCAGCCAGGTCCACGCCGAAGAGCAGGCCCGCGGCGCCCGCGGCCCGTTGCACCGCCGCCAGCGTCGCCCCGGCGCCGACCTGGACGCGTCGCTCGACGGTGTCGACGTCATCGAGGGCGTGCAGCCGCTCGGTGGACAGCAGCACGTCGTCGTGCTCGGGAACGGTGCCGGCCACCAGCGAGGTGCGGCCGCCCTGCACCGTCACGTGCGCCCCGGCGTCCCGGCACAGCCGCAGCACCTCGGCGACCTGCTCGGGTGATCCCGGGCGCACCAACGCGCTGGCCCGCCCCCGGTACCGACCCGTGTGGTCGACGCTGCGCCCCGCGAGCACGTCGGGATCGGTGACGACGTGGTTCGATCCGACTACGTCGGCCAGGCTGCGCAGCATCGACACCATCCCCTACGCCGAACGTGCACTGACGGCGAAAAATAAGCCCAATTCTCGCCGTGAGTGCACGTTCGGCGACGAACCGCCGCTAGAACTCCTTGTGATTCACGTCGGTGATCAGGCCACCGTCCATTATGAATTCGCTGCCGGTGGAGTAGGACGACTCGTCGCTGGCCAGGAAAAGGATGAACGTCGCGACTTCCCGAACCTCGCCCGGACGCCCCAGCGGGATCGTCACCATGTCCTCGGGCAGGTGGGCGGTCATCGGGGTGCGGATGAACCCCGGGTGCACGGAGTTCACCCGAATGTTGTGCGGCGCCAGCTCCAATGCCGCCGACTTCGCCAGTCCGCGCACCCCCCACTTGGAGGCGACGTAGGGGTGCACCATGGGCGCGCCGCGCAGGCCCTCGATGGAGGACACGTTGATGATCGAGCCGCCGCCGGCCGTGATCATCGGCTCGACCGCAGCCCGCATGCCCAGGAAGGTCCCGGTCAGGTTGACGTCAATCACCTTCTGCCACTTGGCCAGATCGAAGCTTTTCAACGGGCCGAGCGCGACGGTGCCGGCGTTGTTGACCAGCACGTTGAGCTTGCCGAATTCGCCGACCGCGGTGGCGACGGCGGCGTCCCACTGGTCGGGCTGGGTGACGTCGAGATGCACATAGCGCGCGGAGTCGCCGATCTCGTCGGCCAGCGCCTTGCCCTGGTCGTCGAGAATGTCGCCGATGACGACCTTGGCGCCTTCCTCGACGAGCAGGCGCGCGTCTTCGGCTCCCATACCGCCAGCGCCGCCACTGATCAGCGCTACCTTGCCGTCTACCCGACCCACGCGGGTCTCCTTTCGTTTAGGTGGTCACCAAAGTGCTTGGTGCGTAAAGGCCTTTGCCGGTTATCAGCGGCAGGTCGAGGGTGCTCCGGATGCCCGGCGGTGCCGCGATCACCGCCGGAATGGCGTTGACGATGCGGCCCGCGGCGCCGGCGATCGCGGCGTGGTTGTGGTCGCCCTTGCGACTGCTCGGGACGATGTCGACGGCGTACGACGGCTCCCCGGTGATCTCGACGCGGTAGGAGCCGTCGCCCGCGGCGGGCTGGGGTAGGTCGGGGCGCAGGTCCGGCCGCAACCGGGTGACGTGTTCGATGACGATGGCGGGGTGGCCCTTGACCATGCCGCGAATCTCGAACTGCAGTACGGCCACCGTGCCCTTGGCCACGTGGCCGACCGCGATGTCGAAATCCTCGGGCGCGGGCTCGCGCTGGTAGGACTCGGTGATCTCGTCGACCTCGATGCCGAGACCGGCCGCCAGCTGACGGATCGCGGTTCCCCAGGCGATGCTGAGGATGCCCGGCTGCAGCAGCATGGGGATCTCGTCCATGGGCTTGGCGAATCCCATGTAGTCCATGACCTCGGTACCGTTGTACGACGCGTAGTCGTGAATCTCCATGCAGCGCACCTGATCGATGCGCTGGCAGGTCCCGGCCAGCACGAACGGAATCAGGTCGTTGGCGAATCCCGGGTCCACACCACTGATGAAGATGCTCGAATTGCCTTGCTTGGCAGCGTCTTCCACGCGAGCGATGTACTTGTCGGGCATCACGCCCCACGGGTATTGCAGGAGCCCCGGCGAGGAGCCGACGACGTTGATGCCGGCGGCCAGGATGCGCATCACGTCGGCCATCGCGTCGGGCAGCCGGGTGTCGCCCATGGCGCAGTAAACGACGCACTCGGGCTTCGCGGCGATGATGGCATCCAGATCCGCGACGGCCTTGACGCCGGTCACGGCGCCCGCATCCAAGCCGACACCGCACAGCTCGCCGGCGTCCCTGCCGACCTTCTCCGGGGTGGACACGCAGACGCCCGTCAGCTCGAATTGCGGGTTGGTGATCAGTTCGGCCAGGGCTAACCCTCCGACGTTTCCGGTACCGACGTGCGCGACGCGGATCGCCATGAGAGTCTCCGTCCTCTGAGCGCTCAAAACTTTTCTAGACACTAGTCCACAAAATTTGTGGCGCATACCGGCGGACCGACCCTGGACTCCTCGGGCAGAATGACTCGCCGATGACAGAACGCGAAGACGTCCAATTCCCCTCCGGTGGCGATCTGATCAGCGCCTGGCTCTACCGGCCCGCTGGCGAAGGCCCCACCCCGCTTCTGGTGATGGCGCACGGCCTGGGCGGGGTGCGCACGATGCGGCTCGACGCCTACGCCGAGCGATTCAGCGCGGCAGGTTACGCCTGCCTCGTGTTCGACTATCGCAATTTCGGCGACAGCGAGGGCCGGCCGCGCCAGGTGCTCGATATCGGGCTGCAGCTGGCCGACTGGGCCGCGGCGGTCGCCTACGCCCGCACCCTCACCGGAATCGATCCCAAACGAATCGCGTTGTGGGGCACTTCTTTTGCCGGCGGGCATGTGATCGCCACGGCGGCCCGGCTGCCGGGTATCGCCGCGGCGGTCGTCCAATGCCCCTTCACCGACGGTCTCGCGTCCGCGCGCACCATCAGCAACCCGTTGATCACGGCACGCATCACCGCGCGGGCGGTGCGCGACGCCGTCGGGGCCCGGTTGGGCCGCGCCCCGGTTATGGTCGCGACCGCGGGCCGGCCCGATGAGGTCGCGTTGTTGAACGCTCCCGACGCGTATGCCGGCTATCTGCGCCTGGTTCCCGACGGTGTGGAGCTACGCAACGAGGTCGCCGCCCGCATCGCGTTGCAGGTCTTCACCTATCGTCCGGGACGTCTCACGCCCAAGATCACCTGCCCGATCCTGTTCTGCGTGTGCGAAGCCGACTCGGTGGCTCCGGCGGCGGCGACGCTGCGCCATGCGGCCAAGGCCCCGCGCGGTGAGGTCAAGCTTTATCCCGAGGGCCATTTCGCGATCTACGTCGACGAGGCGTTCGAGCGTGTCGTGGCCGACCAGCTCGCCTTCCTCGACAAGCACCTGAAGGGCGCGGCGTCGCCGGGCTAGGGGCCGAGCGGAGAACTCGTGCGGATCGCTTCGTCGCGGATCAGGCCGCGCAGTAGTGCGGTGCTGAACTCGGCCGCGATCTCCTTGGCGCTGCGCCGACCACTCGGCCGCAGCCACCGGTAGGCGCCCAGCGTCATGCCGATGTATCCGAGCGCCAGGACGTGGGAGTCGCACGGGTAGAACTCGCCGCTGGCGATCCCGCGGTCGATGAGGCCGTGCACGTGCTGGTAGACCTGGGCTTCCTTCTCGCGGACCTCGGCCACCTGTTCGCTGGTGAACCATTCGGTGATGTACGGCTGTTCTTGGAAGTACACGGCGGCGCGCTCGGGATCGCTTGCGATGCCGGTGAGCAGGCGGACGGTGTACTGGTAGAGCGCCTCGCGGGCCGTCCAGGACGGGTCGTCGTGGACGGCGGCCAGCGTGCCCTCGGCGGCCTGCCGGTAGATGTCGAACAAGATCAGGGATTTGCTGGCGTAGTAGTGGTAGACCGTCGCCTTGTTCAACCCGATCACGTCGGCGACGTCGTCCATCCGGGTCCCGTGGTAGCCGCGGGCGGCGAACAGCTTGGTCGCAACAGCCAGCAACTCCTCGCGCCGCGTAAGTCCGCTCTCGGATGGCATCTGTTCTCGCTATCTTCACTGCCGGGCCGGATGTCGGGTGCCAGGCAAGGCCCATTATCAATCAACTGGTTGGACAGTCTAGGCAAACGCCAGGTGTCGTCCCGACGAGGATGGGACTAGACTCGCTTCACGAAAGCTCAAGTCGCGACTGGAGGGGTGGCCTCATGGATCCGAACCCGGACTACGACGCTAGCGACGAAATCGAGTTCTTCTTCCGCTACGTGCCGTGGGGTCTGCGTGGCGTCGTCGACGGCAACGGCTACCCGCCACCCGCCTACCCGCCGGTCTAGCCGGCGCCGCTAGAGCGCTTTCAGTTCCTCGGCGACCTCGGTCACCGACTTCTTCGCATCCCCGAACAGCATCGTCGTCCCGTCGGCGTAGAACAGCGGGTTGTCGATGCCCGCGAACCCGGAATTCATCGACCGCTTGAGGACGATCACCGACTTGGCTTTGTCCACGTTCAGGATGGGCATGCCGTATATCGGACTCGATTGCTCGTTGCGGGCCGCCGGGTTGGTGACGTCGTTGGCGCCGATGACGATCGCGACGTCGGTGCGGGAGAACTCGTCGTTGATGTCGTCCATGTCCTTCATGGCGTCGTAGTCGACTTCCGCCTCGGCCAGCAGCACGTTCATGTGACCGGGCATCCGCCCCGCGACCGGGTGAATGGCGTACTTCACCGGCACGCCCTTTTCCTCGAGCAGGCTGGCCATGTCCTTGACGGCGTGCTGGGCCTGCGCGACCGCCAGCCCGTAGCCGGGCACCACGATCACCTGGTTGGCGTACGCCATCTGGATCGCGGCGTCGGCGGCCGAGGTCGCCTTGACGTGTTTGTCGCCGCCGTCCCCGCCGGCGCCCGGGGCCACGCCCCCACCGCCGAAACCGCCGGCGACGATCGCCGGGATGGAACGGTTCATCGCCTTGGCCATCAGGTTGGTCAGGATCGAACCGGACGCGCCGACGATCATGCCGGCCACGATCATCGCGGTGTTGTTGAGCGCCAGACCGGCCGCCGCGGCCGACAGCCCGGTCATCGCGTTGAGCAGCGAGATGACCACCGGCATGTCGGCGCCGCCGATGGGCAGCACCACCATCAGGCCGAGCACACCCGCGGCGACGAGGAGGCCGATCATCCACCAGAGCGACGCCCCACCTGTCCCGGGGTGGGCGTGGATGCCGACGATGACCGCGGCGGCCACCGCCGCCGCCAGCAGCAGCAGGTTGATCGGCTGCTGAACCTTGCCGAAGCCGATCGGCGAGCCGGAGATGATCTCCTGCAGCTTGCCGAAGGCGATGATCGATCCCCAGAACGAGATCGACCCGATGATCGCGGCGAACAGCGACGCGACCACGATGTGAACGGTCGGCGACTCCCCGTGTTGGAACGCCGAAAATCCTTTGGTCTCAATGAATTCCGCTAGCGCGATGAGCGCGACCGTGCCGCCGCCGACGCCGTTGAAGAACGCCACCAGCTGCGGCATGGCGGTCATCTTGGTCAGCCGCGCCGGCGGCACACCAAGCACGACGCCCACGACCAGGCCGGCGATGATGAGCACCCACGACTCGGTGTGCCGGATCTTGATCAGGGTCGCGGCGACCGCGATGGCCATGCCGACCGCGGCGATCAGGTTGCCCCGCACCGCGGTCTTGGGCCCGGTCAGGCCCATCAAGCCGTAGATGAAGAGGGCGAACGAAATGATGTAGAGAACGGTGACCAAATAGTTCATTTCGCCGCCAGGTCTTCGGTCTTTACGGGCGCGGCCTTCTTCTTGCCTTTGAACATGCCCAGCATCCGGTCGGTGACGATGAAGCCGCCGATCACGTTGAGCGTCCCGAACACCACCGCGACGAACAGGATGATCTGCACCGCCAGCGATGGATGTTCAACCTCGCCGAAGACCACCAGCGCGCCGAGCACCACGATGCCGTGGATGGCGTTGGTCCCCGACATCAGCGGCGTGTGCAGCGTGTTGGGCACCTTGGAAATGACCGCGAACCCGACGAACCCGGACAGCACCAGGATCGCCAGATTGGCCAACAGCTCGTCGTACATGTCTAGGAGTCCTCTTTTCCGGCCCGCGTGACACAGGCCGCCGCGACGACCTCGTCGTCGAAGTCGGGGGCCAGCTTGCCGTCTTTGATCAACAGGTCCAGGAGCGCCGTGATGTTCTTGCTGTAGAGCTCGCTGGCGTGCTCGGGCATGGTTGCCGGCAGGTTCAGCGGCGAGGCGATGGTGACGTCGTGCTTGACGACCGTCCGCCCCGGTTCGGTCAGTTCGCAGTTGCCCCCGGTCTCCCCCGCCAGGTCGACCACCACGCTGCCGGGCTTCATCGACTCCACCGCCGCGGCGGTCACCAGCCGCGGCGCGGGGCGCCCCGGGACCAACGCGGTGGTGATCACCACGTCGAACCCGGCGATCGCCTTCTCCAGGGATTCCTGCTGCTGGGCGCGTTCTTCCTCGGTGAGCTCGCGGGCGTACCCGCCCTCACCGGCCGCGTCGATGCCGATGTCGAGCCACTGGGCTCCCACCGAACGGACCTGGTCGGCAACCTCCGGGCGCACGTCGTAGCCGGAGGTGCGCGCGCCCAGCCGCTTGGCCGTCGCCAGCGCCTGCAACCCGGCCACCCCGACGCCGAGCACCAGCACGCTCGCCGGCTTCACGGTGCCGGCCGCGGTCGTCAGCATCGGGAAGAACCGGGTCGACTCGGACGCCGCCAGTAGCACGGCCTTATAGCCGGCGACGTTGGCCTGCGACGACAGCGCATCCATGACCTGGGCGCGCGAGATCCGCGGGATCGCCTCGAGCGCGAACGCCTGCACCCCGGCCTCGGTGAGGGCGCCGATCGAGTTGTCGGCGTTGCGCGGCGCCAGGAACCCGATCAAGGTCTGCCCGCGGCGCAACCTGCCGACCTCCTCTTTGGTCGGCGGCGCCACCTTGACGACGACGTCGGCGGCCCAGGCGTCCCCGATGCTGGCGCCGGCCTCGGTGTAGAGCTGGTCAGGGAGCAACGCGCCCTCGCCCGCGCCCGACTCGACCACCACGGCCACACCGCCGCTGATCAGCGCCGCCACCGCCTTGGGTACCAGCGCGACCCGTCGCTCGTCGGACCCGGACTCGGCGACCACCCCTACCGTCGTCTGCGCATCTGTCATGGCGCGTACATCTGCTTTCCCGCACTTTCCTGCCGTTTGATGTGCCGCTGGCTGGCCGCACGCTTCGCTACCTTAACGCCTGCCGGGTTTCGCCCCGGACGTGCGATCGACCGGGCGGGACACCGCCGGCGCGGCAGATGGACTCCCGTCGATGGTTCGTTACCCGAGGCGCACGCAGTAGCGGCCGCGGCGTTGTGGACCCACAAGACCGCGTTGTGGCCGGTTGGCTACCAGAGCGGGATGTCCTGCCCGTGTTCCGCCGCCGGCCGGGGCCCGAAGTAGCGGCGTTCGGACTCGTCGATCCGCACGTCGTTGATGCTGGCCTCGCGGCGCGCCATCAACCCCGACGGCGAGAACTCCCACAGCTCGTTGCCGTAGCTGCGATACCACTGGCCGCTCGCGTCGTGGCACTCGTACTGAAACCGCACGGCGATCCGGTTGCCGTGGAAGTCCCACAAACTTTTTCGCAACGCGTAGTCGAGCTCACGCTGCCACTTGCGGGTCAGGAACGCCACGATCGCTTCCCGACCCACGACATGTTCGTCGCGATTGCGCCACTGCGAGTCAGGCGTGTACGCCAGGCTGACGCGGTGCGGATCGCAGGTGTTCCACGCGTCCTCGGCGGCCTGCACCTTCTCCAGGGCGGTCTCAGCGGTGAACGGGGGGAACGGCGGACGGGATTCGGTCATGGCGTCCATCGTGCGCCGTCGCGATCGCGGACCACACCTCGAGCCTGCAATCAGGCACACTCCTCGCGGCGTGTCGTGTGCGTGGTTTCAGTGTCGCGAAGGTGACCAATAAGGCTCGGCCATATGGGCCGTCGCGGCACGTGTCCTATGGTGGCGGCATGGACTTCGCGATGTCGGCCAAAGCCAACGATTACCACAAGCGATTGACCGACTTCATGACCGAGCACGTCTTCCCGGCCGAGGCCGAATACGACAAGTACCGAGACGAGGCCGGCCCCAACGATCACACGGTCCCGCCGATCATCGAGGAGCTCAAGACCAAGGCCCGGGAGCGCGGCCTGTGGAACCTGTTCCTGCCGGCCGAGTCGGGTTTGACCAACCTGGAATACGCGCCCCTGGCCGAGATCAGCGGCTGGAGCCTGGAGATCGCCCCCGAGGCGCTCAACTGCGCGGCGCCCGACACCGGCAACATGGAGACCCTGCACCTGTTCGCCACCGAGGAACAGCGCAAGCAGTGGCTGGAGCCGTTGCTCAACGGTGAGATCCGCAGCGGCTTTTCGATGACCGAGCCGGCGGTCGCCAGCAGCGACGCCCGCAACATCGAGACCTCCATCGTGCGCGACGGTGGCGACTACGTGATCAACGGCCGCAAGTGGTGGACGTCGGGGGCGTCCGACCCGCGCTGCAAGATCCTCATCGTGATGGGCCGCACCAACCCCGAGGCGGCAAGCCACCAGCAGCAGTCGATGGTGCTGGTGCCGATTGACACGCCGGGCGTGACCGTGGTCCGCTCCACCACGGTGTTCGGCTTCCAGGACCAGCCGGGGCACTGCGAGATCATCTACGACAACGTCCGGGTGCCCGTCACCAACCTGCTGGGCGAAGAGGGCGGGGGCTTCGCGATCGCGCAGGCGAGGCTGGGCCCGGGCCGCATCCACCACTGCATGCGTGCGCTGGGCGGCTCCGAACGGGCGCTGGCCCTGATGGTGGACCGGGCGCAGAACCGGGTGGCATTCGGCCGCCCGCTGGCCGAGCAGGGCGTGGTGCGCGAGGCGATTGCCAAGTCCCGCAACGAGATCGATCAGGCGCGGCTGTTGTGCGAGAAGGCGGCGTGGACGATCGACCAGCAAGGGAATAAGGCCGCGCACACGCTGGTCTCGCAGATCAAGGCGGTCGCGCCGCAGGTGGCGTGCAACGTGATCGACCGTGCTATTCAGGTGCACGGGGCCGCGGGCGTCAGCGAGGACACGGTGCTGGCCCGCATGTACGCCTGGCACCGGGCGATGCGCCTCTTCGACGGTCCCGACGAGGTACACATGCGGACCATCGCGCGCGCCGAGCTCGGCCGGGAGAAGTCCCCGCTCGCCGCGGCGGTCACCTCGCATGACTGAAACACTGCGGGAGCTGTCCGGCGCGTGGAACTTTCGCGATGTCGCCGACGAGACACCCGGGCTACGGCCCGGACGGCTGTTCCGGTCCGGTGAGCTGAGCCGCCTCGACGACGAGGGCCGCGCGACACTGCGCGAGTTGGCCATCACCGACGTCGCCGATCTGCGCGCCGCACGCGAGGTTGCCCGCCGCGGACCGGGATTGGTTCCCGACGGCGTCGACATCCATCTGCTGCCCTTTCCCGACCTTGGTGACGAGGAGCAGACCGAAGACGACGCGCCACACGAGACCGCGTTTCGGCGGCTGTTCGCTGGCGATCCCGACCAGTCCGACGAGGCCGTCAACGAGGCGGCCGTCCGCCACATGATCGACGAATACCGGCAATTCCCGTTTCGCAACGGAGCGCAACGCGCTGTGCACCATGTCTTTTCGTTGCTGGCGGCCGGGCGTGCGGTGCTCACCCACTGCTTTGCGGGCAAGGACCGCACCGGCTTTGTGATCGCCACGGTGCTGGAGACGGTCGGCATCGATCGCGACACCATCGTCGCCGACTACCTGCGCAGCAACGCCGCGGTACCTCAACTGCGAGACCACATCTACGAGATGATCCAGCAGCGCTCCGACGTCGAGCTGACCCCGGAGGTCGTGACGTTCACCAAGGCACGCCTCGCCGACGGTGTCCTCGGCGTCCGCCCGGAGTATCTGGCGGCCGCGCGCCAAGCGATCGATGAGACGTACGGCTCGCTGGACGCCTATCTGCGCGACGCAGGCATTGCGCAGGCGGTGGTGGACCGCCTGCGCAACGAACTGCTCGTCTGACCCGGCCCGCTACAGCTTGAAGTTGGCCTGCTTGGCCGCGGACAGGTCGTCGATCTCCGACCAGTGTGAGGCGACGTCCTCGACCGTCGGCGGCTTGTCGAAGTTGGCGCCCTCGTTCTGGAACAGCGCCACCCGCTGCACCTTGCCCCCGCCGACGACGAAAACTGAAGCGGTGTTCGGGTTTTCCTCGGTGCACAGGTAGGCCACCACCGGCGCAACATACTCGGGCGTCAGCTTCTCGAGCACCTCCTTGGGCAGGATGTCCTCGGTCATCCGGGTGGCCGCGATCGGCGCGACGGCGTTGGCGTGGATGTTGTACTTCGCCCCCTCCTGCGCCAGCGTGTTGATCATGCCGACCAGGCCCAGTTTGGCCGCGCCGTAGTTGGTCTGCCCGAAGTTGCCGAACAGGCCGCTGGTGGAAGTGGCGACGACGACCCGGCCGTAGCTCTGCTCCCGGAAATGCGGCCAGGCGGCGCGCAGCACGTTGTACCCGCCGTACACGGCGCGGGCCTTCAAGATGGCCCGCCGGATGTTCTGACCACTGCTCCAATTCGCTTGCTAGGC
>NZ_LZKH01000217.1:0-44264 GCF_001672745.1 Mycobacterium sp. E1386 | reverse complement strand
CAACAGCTCGCCGGCGAGGGCCACATCCCGTTGGCGGCCACCCCGCAGCCGGCGTCGGCGGCGCCGATCAGCGGCGGGCCGTAATTGGGGGGCGGGGCGCCGTAATTCGGGGGCTGCGGGTAGCCCGGAGGGTTGTGCTCGCTGCCGTGGGGATCGGCCGGGGTGCCTGGATACTCGGGAGGCTGGCTCATGTCCGTCCTAGCTGTTGACTCAACCTGTGGGCACGCGCACACGGGAACTTAGCAAAGATGAGTGCCCGGCGCCCGGATTCGTTTTCGTGGTATGCCTGAAGCCGTGTCCGACGGTCTTTTTGACCTGCCCGGCGCGCCGCCGACAAGCGATCACGCCCTGGGCGTGTCGGCCGGTGCACCGCTGGCGGTGCGCATGCGGCCGGCCTCGCTGGACGAGGTGGTCGGCCAGGAGCACCTGCTGGCGCCCGGATCGCCGCTGCGCCGCCTGGTCGAGGGATCGGGCGTGGCGTCGGCCATCCTCTACGGCCCGCCCGGCAGTGGCAAGACGACGCTGGCCGCACTGATCTCCCAGGCCACCGGCCGCCGGTTCGAGGCGCTGTCGGCGCTGTCGGCCGGCGTCAAGGACGTGCGCGCCGTCATAGACACGGCACGGCACGCGCTCCTGCGCGGGGAGCAGACGGTGCTGTTCATCGACGAGGTGCACCGCTTCTCCAAGACCCAGCAGGACGCCCTGCTGTCCGCCGTGGAGAACCGGGTGGTGCTGCTGGTGGCGGCGACCACCGAGAACCCGTCGTTCTCGGTCGTCGCGCCGTTGCTGTCCCGGTCGCTGATCCTGCAGTTGCGCCCGCTGGGCGCCGACGACATCCGCACCGTGGTGCAGCGGGCGATCGACGACCCCCGCGGGCTCGACGGTCGGGTCGCGGTTTCGCCCGAGGCCGTCGACCTGCTGGTGCAGCTGGCCGCCGGCGACGCCCGCCGGGCGCTGACCGCGCTGGAGGTCGCGGCCGAATCGGCTCAGGCGGCAGGCGACTCCGTCAGCGTCGAGACCATCGAGCAGTCGCTGGACAAGGCCGCGGTGCGCTACGACCGCGACGGCGACCAGCACTACGACGTCATCAGCGCCTTCATCAAGTCGGTGCGCGGTTCCGACGTCGACGCGGCGCTGCACTACCTGGCCCGCATGCTCGTCGCGGGCGAGGACCCGCGGTTCCTCGCGCGCCGGCTGATGATCCTGGCCAGCGAGGACATCGGCATGGCCGATCCGAGCGCGCTGCAGATCGCGGTGGCGGCCGCCCAGACCGTGCAGCTGATCGGCATGCCCGAGGCGCAGCTGACGCTGGCGCACGCCACCATCCACCTGGCCACCGCGCCCAAGTCGAACTCCGTTACCACCGCGCTGGCGGCCGCGATGGACGACGTCAGGGCGGGCAAAGCCGGCCTGGTGCCGCCCCATCTGCGCGATGGGCACTATTCGGGCGCGGCAGCGCTGGGACACGCGCAGGGCTACCAGTACTCGCACAACGATCCCGACGGCGTCGTCGCCCAGCAGTATCCGCCGGACGAGCTGGTGGGCGTGGACTACTACCGGCCGACCGGCCGCGGCGGCGAGCGGGAGATGGCCGGGCGGCTGGAACGGTTGCGGGCGATCATCCGCAGGAAGCGGGGACGGTGATGAAAACCTTCACTGACGAGGAAATGGGCCGACTGCTGGCCACCACCAAGCCCTACAGCGTCGTCATCCTCAAGCAGGGGCCGCGCTTCGGCGAGGACACCACCCCGGGGACCGTCTGGGAGCACGGGCGCCGCAATTTCGGGCTGCGCGACGACGGCGTCATGCCGATCGTGTTGCCGGTCACCGACGGCTCCGACGTGTGCGGTGTCGCGGTGTTCGCGGCCACGGTGGACGACGCCGCCGCCATCATGGCCGACGACCCGGGTGTGGCGAGCGGCGTCTTCACCTTCGAAGTGCACCCCTGCCGCGGCTTCCCGGGCGACGCCCTGCCGTAGCGCGTCGAGCAAGCTGCGGGCCGCACACTCAGCGCTCGCTGTGCGGCTGGCCGCACACTCGGCGAAAGAGCCGACCCGCGCTAGACCAGCTCGGGCACCCGCAGGTGGGCGATCGCCAGCTCGAATTCGGCGACGTCAACGACCTCGGCGCCCAGCTCCCGCACCCGCCTGCTGCGCAGTTCGGTGGCGCGGTCGCGGTTGCGGGCCATGGCGTCCATCGAGTCGAACGTCGAGCAGGACACCGCCCGCCGGCACGCGGGATGGTCGACCAGCAGGCTGGCGCTGCAGAAGCCGTCGAGATCCTCCATCTCCGGCAGCACCGAGGACCGGTAGAAGTCCAGCGATCGGCTGAGCTGATCCGGCACCACCTTGAGCCAGGTGGCCCGCACGCATGCCCCCGGACGGGACGGATGGTCGCGGTGCAGCAAAGCGATGTCCCACTCCTCGACCCGCGCGCTCCCGTCGAACATCAGCGCGGCCTGATCGCGAATCGGCGCGACCCGTTCGGCGCTGGCGCGCATGGCGTCGATGCTGTCCCACGAGCTGGTGGCGATGCAGGTTCCGGACTGCCGGTCGACCAACAGCGACAGTCCGACACACCCGTCGATCTCCGTGAGGGCCGGCATGACGATGTCGCGAACGTGCGCGATGCCGATGTCTACCGATAAGGGTTGCGCCTGGATGGTGGTGGAGCGTGCGTACACGGCCGACCTCCTCAGTTGGGCTGGTACCAAGGGGCCCGGTGGGCCACCGGCCCCACCAGTTACCTTCCTCCTGCCCGTTGCGCGCCGCAATGCCTTGATGTGGTCGCGATCACAAACGATTGGCTGGTCGCAACAGGTGCGCCGTAGGCTGGTTCGGATGCATACCGATGTGCTCGACGTGGACACGACACGGCGCCGCATCGTCGATCTGACCGAGGCGGTACGGGGCTTCTGCTGGTCGCGGGGCGACGGCTTGTGCAACGTGTTCGTCCCGCACGCGACGGCGGGCGTCGCCATCATCGAGACCGGGGCCGGCTCCGACGACGACCTCGTCGACACGCTGGAGCGGCTGCTGCCGCGCGACGACCGCTACCGGCACTCGCATGGCTCCCCGGGCCACGGCGCCGACCACGTGATGCCGGCGCTGGTCGCGCCGTCGGTGACGGTGCCGGTCTCTGCCGGCGAGCCGATGCTGGGCACGTGGCAAAGCATCGTGCTGGTCGACCTGAACCGGGACAACCCGCACCGCTCGGTGCGGTTGAGCTTTCTGGAGGGTTAGCGGCCCGGTAGCCAGCTATTCCGGCGAATACGCTGGAATAGACGTCCACGCAGAAAAAGCAAACAGGAAGAAGCGGACCAGAAGTGCAGACACACGAGATCAGGAAGCGATTTCTTGATCACTTCGTGAAGGCGGGTCACACCGAGGTGCCCAGCGCATCGGTGATCCTCGACGACCCCAACCTGCTCTTCGTCAACGCCGGCATGGTCCAGTTCGTGCCGTACTTCCTGGGCGCGCGCACACCGCCGTACTCGACGGCCACCAGCATCCAGAAGTGCATCCGCACGCCCGACATCGACGAGGTCGGCATCACCACCCGGCACAACACCTTCTTCCAGATGGCCGGCAACTTCTCGTTCGGCGACTACTTCAAGCGCCGCGCCATCGAGCTGGCGTGGACCCTGCTGACCAATCCGGTGTCCGCGGGCGGCTACGGGCTGGATCCCGAAAGAATATGGACGACGGTCTATTTCGACGACGACGAGGCTGTGCAGCTGTGGCAGGAGATCGCCGGACTGCCGGCCGAGCGGATCCAGCGCCGCGGCATGGAAGACAACTACTGGTCCATGGGCATCCCCGGTCCGTGTGGCCCGTCGTCGGAGATCTACTACGACCGCGGCGAGGAGTTCGGCATCGGCGGCGGCCCGGTGACCAACGAAGACCGTTACATCGAGATCTGGAATCTCGTGTTCATGCAGAACGAACGCGGCGAGGGCACCGGCAAAACCGACTTCGAAATCCTGGGGCCGTTGCCGCGCAAGAACATTGACACCGGCATGGGCGTCGAGCGGGTCGCGTTCATCCTGCAGGGCGTGCACAACGTCTACGAGACCGATCTGCTGAGGCCCGTCATCGATGCCGTGGCCGCCCGCGCCCCGCGCGGGTACGACGCCGGCAACCACGAAGACGACGTGCGTTACCGGGTCATCGCCGACCACAGCCGCACCGCGGCGATCCTGATCGGCGACGGCGTCACTCCCGGCAACGACGGGCGCGGGTACGTGCTGCGCCGGCTGCTGCGCCGGGTGATCCGATCGGCCAAGCTGCTCGACATCGAAGGCCCGATCGTCGGCGAGCTGATGGCCACCGTGCGCGACGCGATGGGGCCGTCGTATCCCGAACTGGTCGCCGACTTCGACCGGATCAGGCGCATCGCCGTCGCCGAGGAGACCGCGTTCAACCGCACGCTGGCGGCCGGCTCGAAGCTGTTCGACGACGTGGCCGGCACCACGAAAGCGTCTGGTAAGAAAGCGATTTCCGGCTCCGACGCCTTTACGCTGCACGACACCTACGGGTTCCCGATCGAGCTGACCCTGGAGATGGCCTCCGAGGCCGGCCTGCAAGTCGACGAGATCGGCTTCCGGGAGCTGATGGCCGAACAGCGCCGCCGGGCGAAGGCGGACGCCGCCGCGCGCAAGCACGCGCACGCGGACCTGAGCGCCTACCGCGAGCTGGTCGACGCCGGCCCCACCGAATTCACCGGCTTCGACGAACTGGCTTCCGAGGCAAGGATTCTGGGTATCTTCGTCGACGGGAAGCGGGTACCGGTGGTCACCCACGGCACCGATGGCTCCCATCAGGTCGAACTCGTGCTGGACCGCACCCCGCTCTACGCCGAATCCGGCGGGCAGATCGCCGACGAGGGCACCATCAGCGGGACGGGAGCCTCAGAGTGCGCCCGGGCGGCGGTCACCGACGTGCAGAAGATCGCCAAAACCCTTTGGGTGCACCGGGTCAACGTCGAATCCGGCGAATTCGTGGAGGGCGACACCGTCGTCGCGGCGGTCGACCCGGAATGGCGCCGTGGCGCCACCCAGGGGCACTCGGGCACCCACATGGTGCACGCCGCGCTGCGACAAGTGCTGGGCCCCAACGCCGTTCAGGCCGGGTCGCTGAACCGCCCGGGTTACCTGCGCTTCGACTTCAACTGGCAGGGTTCGCTGTCCGACGAGCAGCGCACCCAGATCGAAGAGGTCACCAACGAGGCCGTCCAGGCCGACTTCGAGGTGCACACCTTCACCGAGCAACTCGAGAAGGCCAAGGCCATGGGGGCGGTCGCGCTGTTCGGCGAGAGCTACCCGGAACAGGTGCGGGTGGTGGAGATCGGCGGCCCGTTCTCGCTGGAACTCTGCGGTGGGACCCACGTGCACAACTCGGCGCAGATCGGGCCGGTGACCATCCTGGGCGAATCGTCGGTCGGTTCCGGGGTCCGCCGGGTCGAGGCCTACGTCGGGCTGGACTCGTTCCGCCACCTGGCCAAGGAGCGCGCCCTGATGGCGGGGCTGGCGTCGTCGCTGAAGGTGCCGTCCGACGAGGTGCCCGCGCGGGTGGCCGGCCTGGTGGAGCGGCTCAAGGCCGCTGAGAAGGAGCTCGAACGCGCGCGGCTGGCCGGGGCGCGCGCCGCCGCGACCAACGCCGCGGCCGGCGCGGAGCGTATCGGTAACGTCCGTGTGGTGGCGCAACGGATGTCCGCGGGGATGACGGCGGGCGACCTGCGTTCCCTGGTGGGCGACATCCGCGGCAAGCTGGGCAGCGACCCCGCCGTGGTGGCGCTGATCGCGGAGGGCGAGGGCGGCACCGTGCCGTACGCGATCGCCGCCAACCCGGCCGCCCAAGAGCTCGGCATCCGCGCCAACGACCTGATCAAGCAGCTGGCCGCGACCGTCGACGGCCGCGGCGGGGGCAAGCCCGATCTGGCGCAGGGTTCCGGAAAGGACCCGACCCGCATCGACGCCGCGCTCGAGGCCGTCCGCTCTGAGATAGCGCGGGTCGGCTGAGTGGTTTCCACAGAGCATCGCTTGCCCGACCGGCCCGGCGACCCTGGCCGGGGACGGCGTCTCGGCATCGACGTCGGCAGCGTGCGCATCGGCGTCGCCTGCAGCGACCCCGACGGCATCCTGGCCACCCCGGTGGAAACCGTGCGCCGCGACCGCTCCGGCAAACACGTGCGGCGGCTGGCCGAGCTGGCCGCGGAGCTCGGGGTGGTTGAGGTGGTCGTCGGGCTGCCGCGGACACTGGCCGACCGCACCGGCCCGTCGGCGGTCGACGCGATGGAGCTGGCCGGCGAACTGGCCCGGCGCATCGCCCCCATACCGGTGCGGCTGACCGACGAGCGCCTGACCACCGTCAGCGCGCAGCGATCGCTGCGCGCGGCCGGCGTCCGCGCCAGGGAGCAGCGGGCAGTGATCGACCAGGCGGCCGCGGTGGCCATCCTGCAGAGCTGGCTCGACCAACGCCGAGCCACCCTGACCGCGGGGGAGTCCACCGATGGTTGACAGCGCACGGCGTGAACGGGCCGAACCCGAAGCGGTCGGCCCGTCGCGCAAAGGCGGCCGCGTGGCCCGCAATCGGGCCGAGCGGGGGCGCCGCCGGCGGCGGCTCGCCGGCACGATCGTGGTCGCGGTCGTCGCCGTCGTCGTGCTGGTCGGGGTTTTCGTCGGCGCCAAGCTGTGGCACACGATGTTCGGGGCCGACGACGACTACACCGGAAACGGCAAGCGCGACATCGTGATTCAGATCAAGGACGGCGACTCGACCACCATGGTCGGGGAGACGCTGCAGCACGAGCAGGTGACCAAGACGGTCCGGGCATTCGTCAACGCCGCGCACGGCAACACCAAGATCTCGTCGATCCAGCCCGGTTTCTACCGGATGCGCACCGAGATCCCTGCGGCCAACGCCGTCGAGCGGCTGGCCGACCCCAACAGCCGGGTGGGCCGGCTGGTCATCCCGGAGGGCCGCCAACTCGACGACACCACCGACATGAAGACCAACAAGGTGACACCGGGCATCCTGACGCTGATCTCCCGCGCCACCTGCGTCACCCTGGACGGCAACCAGCACTGCGTCGCGGTGGAGGAGCTGCGGGCGGCGGCGACCAACAGCACACCCGCCGCGCTGGCGGTGCCGCCGTGGGCGCTCGAGCCGTTCACCGAGCTCGGCAAGGATCATCGCCGGATCGAGGGGCTGATCGCGCCGGGAACCTTCAACGTCGACCCCTCCACGTCGGCCGAGACGATCCTGTCCGGGCTGATCAGCACCGGCGCCGTGGAATACATGAAGTCGGGGTTGGTGGACACCGCCCAGGCCATGGGCCTGTCGCCCTACGACATCCTGGTGGTGGCGTCGCTGGTGGAGCAGGAATCCAAGTCGCAGGACTTCGCGAAGGTCGCGCAGGTCATCTACAACCGCCTGCACGCACACCACACGCTGGAATTCGACTCGACGGTCAACTATCCGCTGGACCGCCGGGAAGTGGCCACCACCGATGCCGACCGGGCCCAGAAGACGCCGTGGAACACCTACGTGTCGCAGGGGTTGCCGGCGACCGCGATCTGTTCGCCCGGGGTCGACGCCCTGCACGCCGCCGAGCATCCCGAGCCCGGTGACTGGTTGTACTTCGTCACCATCGATGCCCAGGGAACGACGCTGTTCACCAAGGATTATCAGCAGCATCTGGCCAACATCGAGCTGGCTAAGCGCAACGGTGTCCTCGATAGCGCGCGCTGACGGCGCACCCCGAAAAGCGGCGGTGCTCGGCAAGCCGATCGCCCACTCGAAGTCCCCGCAACTGCACCTGGCCGCCTACCGGGCGCTGGGGCTGCACGACTGGACCTACGAGCGCATCGAGTGCGACGCCGGGCAGCTGCCCGCGGTGGTGGGCGGGTTCGGGCCCGAGTGGGTCGGGGTGTCGGTGACCATGCCGGGCAAATTCGCCGCGTTGCGGTTCGCCGACGAGCGCACCGAACGCGCCGAGCGGGTGGGGTCGGCCAACACGCTCGTCCGCACGTCGGCGGGCTGGCGGGCCGACAACACCGACATCGACGGCGTAGCGGGGGCGCTGGCGTCAGAAGTGGAAGCGGCCGGGCCTGCGCTGGTGTGCGGGTCGGGTGGGACCGCGCCGGCGGCCGTGCTGGGGCTGGCCCAGCTGGGTGTCACCGCCATCACCGTCGTCGCGCGCGATCCGGATAAGGCTGCCCGGCTGGTGGATCTCGGCACGGGAATCGGGGTGCGGACGCGGTTCGTGGGGCTGGACAGCGACGAGCTGCCCGCCGCGGTGGCCGGCGCGGGGGTGCTGGTCAGCACGATCCCCGCGGAGGTCGGGGCGCGGTATGCGGACATCTTCGCGGCCATCCCGGTGCTGTTGGACGCCGTCTACGACCCGTGGCCCACGCCGCTGGCCGCCGCGGTGGCCGCCGCCGGCGGCCGCGTGATCAGCGGCCTGCAGATGCTGCTGCATCAGGCCTTCACCCAGGTCGAGCTATTCACAGGCCTGCCGGCGCCGCGAGAGGCCATGGCCGCCGCCTTGGGCTAGCGTCCCGCGGCATGGGGGTGACGGCGGCGGTCGCGGTGCTGGTCTGGCTGGCGGTGTTGAGCGGTTACGACATCCGCGAGCGCCGGTTGCCCAACCTGCTGACGCTGCCCGGGGCGGCGATGATCCTGCTGGCGGCCGCCGTGGCCGGGCGCGGCTGGCCCGCCGTCGCGGGGGCGACGGCGTTGACCGCGGTCTATCTGCTGGTGCACTCCCTGGCCCCGGCGGGAATGGGAGCGGGAGACGTCAAGCTCGCGATCGGCCTGGGCGCGCTGGCCGGCTGCTTCGGCGCCGGGGTGTGGTTCTTGGCGGCGCTCGCGGCGCCGCTGCTGACCGTGTCGTGGGGCCTGCTCGGCCGGCTTCTCGGCCGCGCGTGCTCCGCGCGTGTGCCGCACGGCCCGTCGATGTGCGCGGCCACCGCCGCCGCAATCGGCCTGGCCCTCGGGATTTAAGCCCGCCCGGGCGCACATGGGAAGATGATCGGGTGTTGCGTTGGATCACCGCCGGGGAGTCGCATGGTCGTGCGTTGGTGGCCATGCTCGAGGGCATGGTCGCCGGCGTCGAGGTCAACTCGACCGATATCGGCGACCAGTTGGCCCGCCGGCGGCTCGGTTACGGCCGCGGCGCGCGGATGAAGTTCGAGCGCGACGCGGTGACCGTGCTGTCCGGGGTGCGCCACGGCATCACGCTGGGCGGCCCCATCGCCATCGAGATCGGCAACACCGAGTGGCCCAAGTGGGAGACCGTGATGGCCGCCGACCCGGTCGACCCGGCGGAACTGGCCAATGTCGCGCGCAACGAACCGCTCACCCGGCCGCGGCCCGGCCACGCCGATTACGCGGGCATGCTCAAGTACGGCTTCGACGACGCCCGGCCCGTGCTGGAGCGGGCCAGCGCCCGGGAAACCGCCGCCCGCGTCGCGGTCGGCACCGTCGCGCGGTCCTTCCTGCGCCAGGCGCTGGGTGTCGAGGTGCTTTCGCACGTGATCGCGATCGGTCCGTCGGCGCCCTACGACGGCCCGCCGCCGCGCCCGGAGGACCTGCCCGCGATCGACGACAGCCCGGTGCGCGCCTTCGACAAGGGCGCCGAAGAAGCGATGATCGCCGAGATCGAGGCGGCCAAGAAGGACGGCGACACCCTTGGCGGCGTGGTCGAGGTGGTGGCCGTGGGCCTGCCGGTCGGGCTGGGTTCGTTCACCAGCGGCGACAACCGGCTCGACAGCCAGCTCGCCGCCGCGGTGATGGGCATCCAGGCCATCAAGGGCGTGGAGATCGGCGACGGCTTCGAAACGGCCCGCCGCCGCGGCAGCCGCGCCCACGACGAGATGTATCCCGGACCCGACGGCGTGGTCCGCTCGACCAACCGCGCGGGCGGGCTGGAGGGCGGCATGACCAACGGGCAGCCGCTGCGGGTGCGCGCCGCGATGAAGCCCATCTCCACCGTGCCGCGGGCGCTGGCCACCGTCGACATGGTGACCGGCGACGAGGCCGTCGCCATCCACCAGCGCTCGGACGTGTGCGCGGTCCCGGCCGCCGGCGTCGTCGTCGAGGCCATGGTGGCGCTGGTGCTGGCCCGGGCGGCGCTGGAGAAGTTCGGCGGCGATTCGCTCACCGAAACCCGCCGCAACATCGAGGCGTATCGGCGCGCGGTCGCCGACCGGGAAGCGCCGGCCGCCCGGGGTACCGCCTGATGGCGCCCAGGGCGGTACTCGTCGGGTTGCCGGGATCGGGCAAGTCCACGATCGGGCGGCGCCTGGCCAAGGCGCTGGGCGTCGGGTTCCTGGACACCGATGCGGCGATCGAGCAGCAGACCGGGCGCAGCATCGCCGACATCTTCGCCACGGACGGAGAGCAGGAGTTCCGCCGCATCGAGGAGGGCGCGGTGCGCGCCGCGTTGGCCGACCATGACGGCGTGTTGTCGCTCGGCGGTGGGGCCGTCACCAGCCCGGGGGTCTGCGCGGCGCTCGCCGGCCATACCGTCATCTACTTGGAGATCGGCGCCAACGAGGGCGTGCGGCGCACCGGCGGCAGCGCCGTGCGGCCGCTGCTCGCCGGCCCGGACCGCGCCGAGAAATACAAAGCGCTGATGGCCGAGCGGGTCCCGCTCTACCGGCGCGTTTCGACGATCCGCGTCGACACCAATCGCCGCAATCCCGGGGCGGTCGTGCGCTACATCGTGTCCCGGCTGCAGACCCCGGACAACGCCCACGCGGAGGCGGCGACATGACCCACACCGTGCAGGTGGCCGTCGACCCGCCGTACCCGGTAATCATCGGGACCGACCTGGGCGACCAGCTGGTCGAACTGCTCTGCGACCGGCACCGGGTGGCCGTCGTGCACCAACCGGCGCTCGCGCAAACCGCAGAAGCGATCCGAAGCCGCTTGGCGGACAAGGGCGTCGACGCGCACCGCATCGAAATCCCCGACGCCGAGGCCGGAAAGGACCTACCGGTCGTCGGATTCCTCTGGGAAGTCCTGGGCCGCATCGGGATTGACCGCAAAGACGCGTTGGTCAGCCTCGGCGGCGGCGCCGCCACCGACGTCGCCGGGTTCGCGGCGGCCACCTGGCTGCGCGGCGTCGACATCGTCCACATTCCCACCACGCTGCTCGGCATGGTCGACGCGGCCGTCGGCGGCAAGACGGGCATCAACACCGACGCGGGCAAGAACCTGGTGGGCGCGTTCCATCAGCCGCTGGCGGTGCTGGTCGACCTGGCGACCCTGGAAACGTTGCCGCACAACGAACTCGTCGCGGGGATGGCCGAGGTGGTCAAGGCCGGCTTCATCGCCGACCCGGTGATCCTCGATCTCATCGAGGCCGACCCGCAGGCCGCCGTCGACCCCACCGGCGACGTGCTTCCGGAGCTGATCCGGCGCTCGATCGCCGTCAAGGCGCAGGTCGTCGCCGCCGACGAGAAGGAGTCGGAGCTGCGCGAAATCCTGAACTATGGCCACACATTGGCGCATGCGATCGAGCGCCGGGAGCGCTACGAGTGGCGCCACGGCGCCGCGGTGTCGGTGGGCCTGGTGTTCGCCGCGGAGCTGGCCAGGCTGGCCGGCCGGCTCGACGACGCGACCGCGCAGCGCCACCGCACCGTCCTGTCGGCGCTCGGCCTGCCGGTCGGCTACGACCCCGACGCGTTGCCGCAACTCCTGGAATACATGGCCCAGGACAAGAAGTCGCGCGCCGGGGTGCTGAGGTTCGTGGTGCTCGACGGGCTGGCCAAGCCGGGGCGGCTGGCCGGTCCCGACCCGTCGTTGCTGGCGGCGGCTTACGCGGGGCTGTCCGACGAAGGGGACGCCCGATGACCGGCAACGTCACCGTGCAAGTCATCAACGGCCCGAACCTGGGCCGGCTGGGCCGCCGCGAGCCCGAGGTGTACGGGGACACCACGCACGATCAACTCGCCGCGCTGATCGAGCGGGAGGCCGCCGCGCTCGGCCTGAAAGCCGTTGTGCGCCAGAGCGACAACGAAGCGCAACTGCTGGACTGGATTCATTCGGCCGCCGACGCGGGCGAACCGGTGATCCTCAACGCCGGCGGGCTGACCCACACCTCGGTCGCGCTGCGCGACGCGTGCGCCGAGTTGCGCGCGCCCCTGATCGAGGTGCACATCTCCAACGTGCATGCCCGCGAAGACTTTCGGCGCCACTCGTACCTCAGCCCGGTCGCGACCGGGGTAATCGTCGGGCTGGGAATCCAGGGCTACCTGCTCGCCCTGCGCTACCTGGCGGAAGCCGCCACGGGTTAGCCCTTGCCGGGCTCGTGGCCGGGCGTGGTCGGCTCGTCGCCGGCCTTGCGGATCACCTCGGTTTTGGGCTCGGACTCGCTCTTGGCGATCGTCTCGGTCGGTGCCTCGCGTTCGGTGGTGCCCATCGTTTCGGTCGGGGCGTCCCGCTCGGCCGTGGCGACCGCCGCGGTCCGCTCCTCGTGCTGCGCTCCAGCCGTGGGGATCTCCCCGGTCGGCGCGTCGTCAGCGCGCACCGCGGAGAACACATCCGTGTCGGCCCGCTCCTCGTCCGTTCCCGGCCTGCGGGGCGGCGGATTGCGGTCGACGCGCCAGCGGCCGATGGTGACGCCGATGATCCCGGGCAGGAACACGCACAGGGCGGTGAACGCCGCGAACGTGGTCAACTCGTTGATCAGGCCGCCGGTGTAGAGGCCGTTGTACACCAGCGCGATGAGCCAGGACACGGCTCCGGACAGGACGCCGGCCACCAGGCCGGCCAGCAGCCAGGTCATCGCCAGGTCGCCCCGCCGGTCCGGGTCGGGGTTCGCTTTCGCGTCGGCCCGGCCGTCGAGCACCCCCCACACGGCTACGCCGATGATGAACAAAAGCAGCAGCACCACGCTAAAAAGCCCGGCCTGCGTCTGCCACGCGTTTATCAACGCGCCTTGGAACAAGCGAACGATTACCATCGCCGCGGCGTAGACCAATCCGCGCAGCATCCAGGACCTCATGGGCAATCAGCGTAGCGAGTACCGTCAAGGGTCGTGACACATTCTCAGCGCCGGGACAACCTGAAGGCGCAAATCCGGGCCGGTGGACTCGACGCGATGCTGGTCAGCGACCTGAACAACGTGCGCTACCTGTCCGGTTTCACCGGATCGAACGGCGCGTTGCTGGTTTTCGCCGACGACCGCGGCCCGGTACTGGCCACCGACGGCCGGTATCGCACCCAGGCCGCGGAGCAGGCGCCGGGGATCGAGATCGCCATCGAACGCGCCCTCGGGCGCCACCTGGTCGGCCGGGCCGCCGACGACGGCGTCGGGAAGCTGGGCTTCGAGAGCAACGTGGTCACCGTCGACGCCTTCGACGTCCTGACCAGCGAACTCGGCGAACGCAAGGCCGCCACCGAGCTGGTGCGGGCCGCCGGGACCGTCGAGGCGCTGCGCGAGGTCAAAGACGACGGCGAGGTGGCGCTGCTGCGGCTGGCCTGCGAGGCGGCCGACGCCGCCCTCGCCGAGCTGGTGGAGCGCGGCGGCCTGCGGCCCGGACGAACCGAACGCGAGGTGAGCCGCGAGCTCGAGGCGCTGATGCTCGACCACGGCGCCGACGCGATCTCGTTCGAGACCATCGTCGCCGCCGGGCCGAATTCGGCGATCCCGCATCACCGCCCCACCGACGCCGCGCTCGCGGCCGGGGATTTCGTCAAGATCGACTTCGGCGCGCTGGTGGCCGGCTATCACTCCGACATGACCCGCACCTTCGTGCTCGGCAAGGCCGCCGACTGGCAGCGGGAGATCTACCAGCTGGTCGCCGACGCCCAGCGGGCCGGGCGGGAGGCGTTGCGGGCGGGCGCCAACCTGCGCGACGTCGACGGCGCGGCGCGCCAGCTCATCGTCGACGCGGGCTACGGCGAGCAGTTCGGCCACGGGCTGGGGCACGGAGTGGGGTTGCAGATCCACGAGGCGCCGGGGATCGGGGCCACGTCGACCGGCACGCTGCTGGCCGGCTCGGTGGTGACCGTCGAGCCGGGCGTCTACCTGCCGGGTCGCGGCGGCGTGCGCATCGAGGACACCCTGGTCGTGCCCGGCGAGGCGGCGGCGACCCGCGGGCAGGCGCCGGAGTTGCTCACCCGGTTTCCCAAGGAGTTGGCGGTTCTCGCCTAGACGAACCGCGCGGTTCAGTCGGCCGGGCCGCCGGGGTAAAGTCGGGTGGCGTGAATGGGGTGGAGCCAATCGAACGTGGGCTGGCGCGCCTACGGGATTTTCGGTGGGAGCTGGACGCGCAACCCCTGCGGGAGCTGCGGCTGGAGATCGACATCGTGTATATCCCCATCCCGGTGCCGTTTTCCGGCGGGAAAAAGCTCAACGTCCCCTTCTTGACGATGATCAAGCCCCTGCGGCCCGCGCCGAGCGAGCCGGCCGAGACCGGCCCTTAACGCGGAGCTTCCCGCCACCCGACGCGCGGGCGTCGGCCGCGCCGCGCTTTAGACTGACCGACAAATTGCAGACAGGTCGCGACCGACTGTCCATCCTCTAGGAGATACACCGAACCGTGGCAAGCACCGCCGATTTCAAGAACGGACTGGTGCTGGTGATCGACGGCCAGCTCTGGCAGATCGTCGAGTTCCAGCACGTCAAACCGGGCAAGGGCCCGGCTTTCGTGCGCACCAAGCTGAAGAACGTGCTTTCCGGCAAGGTCGTCGACAAGACGTACAACGCCGGCGTGAAGGTGGAGACGGCCACCGTCGACCGGCGCGACACCACCTACCTGTACCGCGACGGCTCAGACTTCGTATTCATGGACAGCCAGGACTACGAGCAGCACCCGCTGCCGGAGTCGCTGGTCGGCGACGCCGCCCGGTTCCTGCTCGAGGGGCTGCCGGTGCAGGTCGCGTTCCACAACGGGGCCCCGCTGTACATCGAGCTGCCGGTGTCGGTCGAGATGGAGGTCACCCACACCGAACCGGGCCTGCAGGGCGACCGGTCCAGCGCCGGCACGAAGCCCGCCACCGTGGAGACGGGGGCGGAGATCCAGGTGCCGCTGTTCATCAACACCGGCGACAAGCTGAAGGTGGACACGCGCGACGGCAGCTATTTGGGGCGCGTCAACGCGTGAGCAGGCCCGTCAGGGGGCGCCATCAGGCCCGCAAGCGTGCCGTCGACCTGTTGTTCGAGGCGGAGGCCCGCGGGATGGGGCCGGCCGAGGTCGTCGACGGGCGCGCCACGCTGGCCGCGGCGAACTCGGAGGTGGCGCCGCTGCAGCCGTACACGGTCGCGGCCGCCCGCGGTGTCGGCGAGCACGCCGCCCACATCGACGACCTGATCAGCTCGCACCTGCAGGGCTGGACGCTGGACCGGCTGCCCGCCGTCGATCGCGCCATCCTGCGGGTCGCGGTGTGGGAGCTGCTCTACGCCGACGACGTCCCGGAGCCGGTAGCCGTGGACGAGGCCGTGCAGCTGGCCAAGGAGCTGTCCACCGACGACTCGCCGGCCTTCGTCAACGGCGTGCTGGGCCAGGTCATGCTGGTGACGCCGCAGATCCGGGCGGCCGCGGCGGCGGTTCGTTCGAGTGCGGCCGGCGCGCCGGAAACCGAGGAACGCCAGGCGTGACGCGGCTGGAGCTGCGCGCCGTCGTCGCGGGGTTGCTCGCCGCGACGGTGGTGCTCGGTGCGGTGGTCTGCGCCGCCTTCGGCTGGACAATCGTCGCGTCGGCGCTGTCGATCTACGCGCTCGCGGTGGGCGCCTGGTTGTATCACTGCGTCGAGCGGCTGATCGTGGCCCGCCGCATCAGCACGGTCCGCACCGCCGCGCGGCCGCTGCAGCCGCTGCTGCCCGTGATGGCCGCGATCATGGGACTCACGCAGTCCGTGGTGCGATCGCTGTCCGACGTCACCGAGTTGCCGGCCCGCCGCTGGGAACTTCCGGTCCTACGCTGGGTGGACAGCACGCGGGCGAACCGGCGCATCCTGGACGCCGAAGAGGGTGACGACGAGCTGAACAGCTGAGGAGAGCTCACGCGAAACGATCACGTGGGCAGCGCGGCGGGGTGAGAATACAAGTCGCTCAGAAGAACAGGTGAGGTCATGACTCGATACACCACCCAGCCGCGACGACTCCGCGTCTCCGCGCTGGCGGCGGTGGCCAACCCGTCCTACGCCCGCGTCGACACGTGGAATCTGCTCGACGACGCGTGCCGCCACCTCGCCGAGGTCGACCTGGCCGGGCTCGACAAGACCCACGACGTGGCCCGGGTGAAACGCCTGATGGACCGCATCGCCGCCTACGAGCGGTACTGGCTGTACCCCGGCGCGGCCAACCTGGCGACCTTCCGCGCGCACCTCGAGAGCCTGTCCACGGTGCGGCTCACCGAAGAGGTTTCCATGGCGGTCCGGCTGCTGAGCGAATACGGCGACCGCGCAGGGCTTTTCGACACCTCGGCGCCGCTTGCCGACCAGGAGCTGGTGGCCCAGGCCAAACAGCAGCAGTTCTACACCGTCCTGCTCGCCGACGACGCGCCCGCGACAGCCCCGGACTGCCTGGCCGAATGCCTGCGGGACCTGCGAAACCCGTCCGACGATGTGCAGTTCGAGATCCTGGTGGTGCCCAGCGTCGAAGACGCCATTACCGCGGTCGCCCTCAACGGCGAGATCCAGGCCGCGATCATCCGCGACGACCTGCCGCTGCGGTCCCGGGACCGGCTGCCGCTGATGAACACCCTGCTGGGGCCCAACGAGGACGCGGGTGACGTCATTCCCGACCGCGCCAACGACTGGGTGGAGTGCGGCGAGTGGATCCGCGAGTTGCGGCCCCACATCGACCTGTATCTGCTCACCGACGAGTCCATCGCGGCGGGCGATGACACCGAGCCCGACGTGTACGACCGGACGTTCTACCGGCTCAACGACGTCACCGACCTGCACAGCACCGTTCTCGCCGGGCTTCGAAACCGTTACGCCACACCGTTTTTCGATGCGCTGCGGGCGTACGCGGCGGCACCGGTCGGCCAATTCCACGCGCTGCCGGTCGCGCGCGGCGCCAGCATCTTCAACTCGAAGTCGTTGCAGGACATGGGCGAGTTCTACGGCCGCAACATCTTCATGGCCGAGACCTCGACCACCTCCGGTGGCCTGGACTCGCTGCTCGACCCGCACGGCAACATCAAGAAGGCGATGGACAAGGCCGCGCACACGTGGAATTCCGACCACACGTATTTCGTCACCAACGGGACGTCGACCGCCAACAAGATCGTCGTCCAGTCCCTGACCCGGCCGGGCGACATCGTGCTGATCGACCGCAACTGCCATAAGTCGCATCACTACGGGCTGGTGCTGGCCGGCGCGTACCCGCTGTACCTGGACGCTTATCCGTTGCCGCAGTTCGCGATTTACGGGGCGGTGTCGCTGCGCACGATCAAGCAGACGCTGCTGGATCTGGAGGCGGCCGGTCAGCTGGACCGGGTGCGCATGCTGCTGCTGACCAACTGCACCTTCGACGGCGTGGTCTACAACCCGCTGCAGGTCATGCTGGAGGTGCTGGCCATCAAGCCGGACATCTGCTTCCTGTGGGACGAGGCGTGGTACGCGTTCGCCACGGCCGTGCCCTGGGCCCGGCAGCGGACGGCGATGGTGTCGGCCGAGCGCGTCGAGCAGATGCTGGCATCGCCGGAATACGCTGCCGAATACCGGGATTGGGCGGCATCGATGGAGGGTGTCGATCGGTCGGAGTGGGTCGACCGCCCGCTGTTGCCCGACCCCGCCCGCGCGCGGGTCCGCGTGTACGCCACACATTCGACGCACAAGTCGCTGTCGGCGCTGCGGCAGGCGTCGATGATCCACGTCCGCGACCAGGATTTCAACGCGCTGGCCCGCGACGCCTTCGGTGAGGCGTTCCTGACGCACACCTCCACCTCACCGAACCAGCAACTCCTGGCCTCGCTGGACCTGGCGCGCCGGCAGGTCGACATCGAGGGCTTCCAGCTGGTCCGGCAGACCTACGACATGGCGTTGGTATTCCGCCACCGGGTGCGCCGAGACCGGTTGATCAGCAAGTGGTTCCGCATCCTCGACGAGTCCGATCTGGTGCCCGAGGAGTTCCGGGCATCCTCGGTGAGTTCCTACCGCGAGGTTCGGCAGGGGGCGCTGGCCGAGTGGAACGAGGCGTGGCGGTCCGACCAGTTCGTGCTGGACGCGACGCGGGTGACCTTGTTCGTCGGCAAGACGGGGATGAACGGATACGACTTCCGCGAGAAGATCCTGATGGACCGATTCGGCATCCAGATCAACAAGACGTCGATCAACAGCGTGCTGTTGATCTTCACCATCGGTGTGACGTGGTCGAGCGTGCATTATCTGCTTGACGTATTGCGCAGGGTGGCAATCGATTTCGACCGCGCCGAGAACGCCGCCAGCGTCGCCGACCGGGCGTTACAGGAGCGCCACGTCGAGGAGATCACGCAGGACCTGCCGCACCTGCCCGACTTCAGCGAGTTCGACGTGGCCTTCCGGCCGGTGGACGCGTGCATTTTCGGCGACATGCGGTCGGCCTTCTACGCCGGCTACGAGGAGTCCGATCGCGAGCACGTGCTGATCGGCATGGCGGGCCGGCGGTTGGCGGAGGGAAAGACGCTGGTGTCCACCACGTTCGTGGTGCCCTACCCGCCGGGCTTCCCGGTGTTGGTCCCCGGTCAGGTGGTGTCCAAGGAGATCATCTACTTCCTGGCCCAGCTCGACGTGAAGGAGATCCACGGCTACAACCCCGACCTGGGGCTGTCGGTGTTCACCGAGGCGGCGCTGGCGCGGATGGAGGCCCAGCGGAACGCGGCGCTGGCGGCCGTCGGTACCGCGTATCCCTCGTTCGAGTTGCCGTCCGATGCCTCGGGCATGAACGGCAACGGCGACCGCGCCGCGCGAGCCGTCAGCGAAGGCGCCTGAGGCTAGGGACGCGGCGGGGCAGGCGTTTGTGGTGCAGGTGGCGGCCAGCCAAGTTCGCCTGCCCGGATCCCTCGGGTGATCTCGTCGCTCCGGACCGGGCTGCCGCCCGGCGCAGTCTCCGGACAGCTGCAGCTGAGGGTGCTGAACGGGCTCGAGCCGGCGCCCGCGGGCGCCGCTGCCACCAGCCCCGAGCCGACGGCGATGGCGGCGTAGACCAGCATTCGTGTCGTCGCGCGGTTCTTGTGACGCGCCGGGCGTGCGGTACCTCTCATGACGGTGTCAGCCTAGGAGCCGATCGCTGAGAAGCCGCTGAGAAGCGCGCTGAGCTCGGTGTTTCCCGGCGGTGTGCGGCCCTGCAGAATCGGGAGTGTGCAGTTGCGTCGTCTCCCGCACTGGGGCATCGCCGCCCGCTCGGCCGCCGTGTCGGCGATGGTGGTGCTCTGTGCGCTCCTTCTGGCCGGCGCAGCGCTGGACGCGTTCCTGTATCGGTCGCTACTGGTGGGCGTCGATTATGCCGCCGCCGAAAGGGTTCGCGACCTGGCGAAGGCGCTGCAGACCGAGCCGCCGGCCGGCCTCGACAACGCCCTCTTCAGCACCGACCAACGGGTGGTCGCCGTCCAGGTGGTTGCCGCGGACGGCACGGTGGTGAAGCGGTCGCGCTCCGCGCCGCGCACATCGCTGGTGCCCGTCACCACCTTCGGCGCCGCTCTGCGTCGGGGCCTGTCGGACGACGCGGTGGCGGGTGACGACATGCGCGTCAGCGGTCAGCGGGTCGCCACCGCGGCCGGGGATTACGCGGTGATCGTGGGAGGGGGAAGCCAGGCGGTCGAGGAGACCGCGCGGACCGTCGCCCTGCTGCTGGCGGCCGGCGCGCCCGTCGTCATCGCGGGGGCGGCGGTCGCGACGTTCCTGCTGGTTCGCCGGTCGCTGCGATCGGTGGACGCGATCCGCGCGCACGTGGCCGAGATCTCGACCTCCGATCTCGCCGAGCGGGTACCGGTGCCCAACGGCCGCGACGAGATCGCGGCCCTGGCGGTGACCATGAACCGGATGCTGTCCCGTATCGAGGCGGGCCACCGCGCGCAACAGCGTTTCATCGGCGACGCGTCGCACGAACTCCGTAGTCCACTGGCCACCATCATCTCCGGACTGGAAGTCGCCGAGGCCCACCCAGATCTGCTCGACGCCGAGTTGGCGGTCAACACCCTGCTTCCCGAAGCACAACGCATGCACGCGCTGATTGAAGACCTGCTGCTGCTGGCCCGCGCCGACGAGCAGAGCCTGGTGCGGCGCACGGAAGTACTCGCCCTCGATGAGATCGCCGACGTCGAGGTCGCCCGCGCGCGACGCGAGGCAAGCTGCGCGATCGACACCGACATCGGCCCGGTGCGGTGCATCGGCGACCCGATGGCCATCTCGCGGATGATCCGCAACCTGGTGGAAAACGCTGTCCGCCATGCCACTTCGCGTGTCGCCGTGGAAGTCGGCAGCGTTGACGGGACGGCGATCGTTACCGTCAGCGATGACGGCCCGGGGATCGGCCCGGGTGACCGGGCCCGGGTGTTCGAGCGCTTCGTGCGCCTGGATACCGACCGTGCCCGCAGCGGCGGGGGAGCGGGTCTGGGGCTCGCGATCGTCGCCGAGGTGGTCGGCGCTCACGGCGGCTCGGTCACCATCGAGGACCGGCCGGGCGGCGGAACCCGGATGGTGGTGTCCCTGCCGCTGGGCGACCCTCAGCACAGCAGCCGGTAGCCGACGCCCCGAATCGTTTCGATTGTGTTGGTGCCGAAGGGAATATCGATCTTGCGGCGCAGATACCCTACGTAAACCTCGACCACGTTGTCGGGACCGCGGTAGTGCGCATCCCACACGTTGTGCAGTATCTCGGCCTTGGTCACGACCATGTCCTTGTTGCGCATGAGGAATTCGAGCACCCCGAATTCCCTGGGGGTCAACGCGATCGGGGTTGAGTCACGGTGCACGGTGTGCCGCGCGGGGTCCAGGCGCAGCGACCCCGCGGTCAGCACCGCGGGCCGCTCCGGCACACCGCGGCGCATCAGCGCGCGCAGCCGCGCCACCAGCACCCGAAACGAGAACGGTTTGGTCAGGTAGTCGTCGGCTCCGAGGTCGAAGGCGTCGGTTTCGTCGTACTCGCCGTCCTTGGCGGTGAGCATCAGGACCGGCGTCCAGACGTTCTGCGCCCGCATTCGGCGCAGCACCTCGTATCCGCTGTGGCCGGGCAGCATGATGTCGAGGATCACCACGTCGAAGCCGGTGTCGACCGCCTCCCGTAGGCCGTCGACGCCGGTGCCCACGGCCACGACGACGAATCCCTCCGCCTTCAGCCCCCGAGCGAGGGTGGCCGACAGCCGCGCTTCGTCCTCGACGAGAAGGACTCTCATGCGATTACGCCTCTTCGTGGGCCGCGCCCGGGTGGTGTCCCGGACGCTGCGGCAGGACGACGATCAACGCCACGATGATCGCCGCGAGCACGGCCGAGGCCAGCGGGCGGCTCAGGTTGAGGCCGCCGTCGGCGACCGGCTTGTCGATGAAGTCGCCGATCGTCGCGCCCAGTGGACGGGTCAGGATGAACGCGACCCAGAACAAGGCGACACGGGATAAGGCGGTCCAATAGTAGAGCCCGATGACCACGGCAAGGCCGGCGGCGAACACCAACGCCCCGCGCTCGTAACCGAACCCGCGCGTGTCGGCGAGCCAGTCGCCCAGCGCGGTGCCCAGGGTCTGCGAGAACGTGATGGTTGCCCAATAGAAGGCCTCGACTTTCGGCGTCGAGACGGTGGTGACCGACACGGTGCCCTCCGACCAACGCCACAGGCCCAAGGTGGCCAGCAGGCAACCCAGGAGCAAGAGCGACCCGCCGGTGTAGCCGATGCCGAGCGATCGGTCGGCGAAGTCGGCCAGCGTCGTGCCGAATGTCGTCGAGGCCACGATCGTCGCCCAGTACAGGCTCGCATGGAAGCGCTTGGCGAAGATCTGAGCGGCGACCAGCACCACCAGCGCGACCCCGAAGAGGGCGACCCCGGCCGCGTAGCCCCAGTTCAGCGTCATCGTGACGGTGTCGCCGCCCGTCTCGCCCAACGTGGTCGCCAAGATCTTGATGATCCAGAAGCCCAGGGTGACCGCAGGCACTTTGGTCAACGCTTGCCGCGAAACGTCACTCATCCACAGTCATCTTCCGCTGTCGTCGTTGATGCATTCCTAGGGTAGTCGCGCTGAGAAATCGCTGAGCGCGCGGATAAGAAACCACTGTGTCCACACTATGAATCGCCGTCTCGGATGGCCGTCCCGTCGAGATGCCAAACATCAGGGTGCACAAAGCAGTTCGCAGTTGAGGCCACGGCGGCCAGCGCGTGAAAGCTGAGTCCTGGATGTCAATTGCCTTAGCGGGCAATAAGTTACAGCGCTCTCGGCGTCGAGCGCCGGATGAACGTCGTGTCACGATGGTCTACATGCTTTCCGGGGCCGGTAGCGCGAGTCAACTGGGCGCGGGTGCGCGCTGGTCGGTCATGGTCGTCTCCTTGGGCGTGACGGCAACGTCGTTCCTGTTCATCAATGGCGTTGCGTTCCTGATCCCGTCGCTGCAGGCGCGCCGCGGCATCCCGTTGACCGAAGCCGGCCTGGTGTCGTCGATGCCGAGCTGGGGGATGGTGATGACGCTAGTGCTCTGGGGCTGGGTGCTGGACCGCGTCGGCGAGCGGCTGGTGCTGACGGCGGGCTCGGCGCTCACGGCGGCCGCGGCCTACGCCGCGGCGTCGGCCCATTCGATGGTGGCCATCGGGGTCTTCCTCTTTCTCGGCGGGATGGCCGCGGCCAGCTGTAACACCGCCGGTGGGCGGCTGGTGTCCGCGTGGTTCCCGTCGCACCAACGGGGCCTGGCGATGGGAATCCGCCAGACTGCGCAGCCGTTGGGGATCGCGTTGGGCGCGTTGGTGATCCCGGAGCTGGCTGAGCGCGGCCCCCGTTCGGGGCTGATGTTCCTCGCGCTGATGTGCACGCTGGCGGCAGCGGCCAGTGCGCTGGGTATCGTCGACCCGCCGCGGAAATCCCGCCGGGCAGCCACCCACACGGAATTGGCGAGCCCGTATCGCGGGTCGTTCGTGCTGTGGCGGATTCATGCGGTGGGCGCCCTGCTGATGATGCCGCAAACGGTGACCGTGACGTTCATGCTCGTGTGGCTGATGAATCGCCATGGCTGGTCGGTCGCGGCGGCAGGCGGTCTGGTCACCATGTGTCAGCTGTTGGGCGCGGTGGGGCGAATCGCGGTCGGGCGGTGGTCGGATCGCGCCGGCTCGCGGATGCGGCCGGTCCGCAGCATCGCCATCGCCGCCGCGCTGGCGCTGTTCCTGCTCGCCCTCACCGACGGCGCCGGCTCGGGCTACGACGTGTTGCTCATGGTCGCCATCGCGGTGATCGCGATGCTCGACAATGGGCTCGAGGCCACCGCCATCACCGAGTTCGCCGGCCCATTCTGGAGCGGGCGCGCGCTGGGGGTGCAGAACACCACTCAGCGGCTGGTGGCCGCCGCGGGGCCGCCACTTTTCGGCGCGCTGATCGCCGCAGCCGAATACCCGCCCGCCTGGGCGCTTTGCGCGCTGTTCCCCTTGGCGGCCGTCCCCCTGGTGCCCACCCGGCCGGCCGGCCCGGACGCCGGAGGCGGTTCCGCTCACGGGGATTGGAAAGAGGAGGTCGTCGCCGGGGTGGCGCAATGACCCCGCGGGCCGCCATTTCTGCTGGTCGCCGTCGAACGACGCCCGGCGCAATGCGCCGAGGGGGCGTCGCGCACCCGCATCGCGCGCCCAAAAAACGCCCGTGAGCTGGGTTAGCGTGGCCGCGTGGCACAACCGATCAGCAGCGGACCCCGGGCCGATCGCGCCCGCCGGGTGGCCGACGTGTTGCGCCAGCAGATCCACGCCGACGCCTACCCCGACGGCTTGCCGGCCGAGCAACAGCTAGCGACCGAATTCCTGGTGTCGCGCAACACCATCCGCGAGGCGCTTGCCGTGCTCAAGCACGAGGGGCTGATCGACCGCGGACCCAAGGTCGGCACGCACGTCGCCCAGCGCAAATACGAGCACGGCCTGGACACGCTGCTCGGCCTGAAGGAAACGTTCAAGAACCTCGGCGAGGTGCGCAACGAGGTTCGCGCCGCGATGCCCGTCACCGCGCCGCCGTCGGTGGCCCGCCGGTTGCGGCTGCAACCGGGCGAGCAGGCGGTGTTCATCGAGCGATTGCGCTACCTCGGCGACCTGCCGCTCAGCCTGGACCTGACCTATCTGACACCGGATATCGGGGCCCGGGTGCTGGGCCATCCGCTCGAGACCAACGACTTGTTCGCGCTCATCGAAGAGGTCAGCGGTCAGCGGCTTGGTTCTGCGGCCCTGGCGCTGGAGGCCATCCCGGCCGACGCGCACTCCGCGGCCACCCTGCAGGTGCCCGACGGCGCGGCGCTGCTCATGTTGGAGCGGGTCACCAGTCTCGCCGACGGAACCCCCGTCGATTTGGAGTACATCCGGATGCGTGGCGATCGAATCACCATGCGAGGCAGCCTGATAAGGAGCGACACATGACGTTGATCCACAACACCCGGGCCGACGTGCCGGTGACGATCGACGAGTCGTTGTGTATCGATGGCTGCACCCTGTGCGTCGAGGTCTGCCCGCTGGACGCGCTGGCCATCAACCCCGACACCGGCAAGGCGTACATGCATGTCGACGAGTGCTGGTACTGCGGACCCTGCGCGGCTCGCTGTCCGACCGGCGCCGTCACGGTCAACATGCCCTATCTGCTCCGCTGAACCCGAAGAATCCCCATGAAAAAGCAAGCCGTCCGGCTGCTTTCGGTGGCGCTCACGATCGCCGTGTCCGCCACCGGATGCTCGCTGGAATCCTTCTCGCAATCCTCCGGTGTGGTCGACGTCGTGGTGGGATACCAATCCAAGACCATCAACACCGTCACCGCCGGCACGCTGCTACGCGCGCAGGGTTACCTCGAGCACCGGCTGAACGACATCACCACCCGAACGGGGACCAGATACGCGGTCCGCTGGCAGGATTACGACACCGGCGCCCCGATCACCGCCCAGATGCTCGCCGAGAAGATCGACATCGGCTCGATGGGCGATTACCCGATGCTGATCAACGGCTCCAAGACGCAGGCCAGCCCCCTGGCCCGCACCGAGATGGTGTCGGTCACCGGCTACAACCCCAAGGGCGCGCTGAACATGGTTGTGGTGCAGCCTGATTCGCCCGCAACGGGCCTGGCGGACCTGGCCGGCAGCAAGGTTTCGGCCAGCGTGGGATCGGCGGGCCACGGGACGTTGGTCCGCGCGCTGGGCAGGGCCGGCATCACCGGCGTCGAGGTGCTCAACCAGCAGCCGCAGGTCGGCGCCTCCGCGCTGGAATCCGGTCAGGTGAAGGGGCTTTCGCAGTTCGTCGCGTGGCCCGGGCTGCTGGTCTACCAGGGCAAGGCGCGGCTGCTCTACGACGGGGCCGAGCTGAACCTGCCCACCCTGCACGGTGTGGTGGTGCGGCGCTCGTACGCGTCGGCGCACCCGGAGGTGCTGGCGGCGTTCCTGCAGGCGCAATTGGATGCCACCGATTTCCTCAACGGCAAGCCGCTGGAGGCCGCGCGCATCGTCGCGCAGGCCAGCGGGTTGCCGCAGGAGGTGGTGTACCTCTACAACGGCCCCGGCGGGACGTCGTTCGACCCCACGCTCAAGCCCGCGCTCGTCGAGGCCTTGAAAAGCGATGTGCCCTACCTGAAGTCGATCGGCGACTTCGCCGACCTCGACGTCACCAAGTTCGCGGTGGACGATCCGCTGCGCGCGGTGTTCGCCGCCCGCGGGCTGGACTACGCCGCGGCCCGGACCCGAACCGCCAACCCGTCCGTCCTGTCCGGCGACCCGGCGGTGGCCAGCGAGCTGTGGCTGGACGGGGCCGACACGACGCAAACGGTCGCCAACCCCACCGGCTTGCTGCGCGCGGTCGCCGACGCCACCGCCCGCGGGGGCAAGGTCCGGGCGGCCTACGTTCCCGACGCCGAACTGGGCACCCGGTGGTTCGCGGACAAGGCGGTCTGGGTCAAGGACGGTCCGAACTACCTGCCGTTCGGCACCCAGACCGGGGCGCAGCGTTATCTGGCGGGGCACCCCGGCGGCACCGTCATGAATTACCAACAGGCATTGGGAGGTTCGGTATGACCGCAGAAGTGGTGGCGGACCAAGTCCTTGGCGTGATCTCGGCACCCACGCCCGCACGGCCGCGACGATCGTCCTCGCCGTGGCCATCGCGGCTGCTTCGGCTGGTGTCGGTCGCGGCCGCGATCGGATTGTGGCAGTTGCTCACCGCCGGCAAGGTGCGGCTGTTGCTGCGGTTCGACACGTTGCCGACGGTCACGCAGATCGTGCACGCGCTGCAGCGCCGGCTCGGGGCGGGCGAGTACTGGCTTGACCTGGCGCAGTCGCTGATCCGCATCCTCACCGGCTTCGGCCTGGCCGCCGCGGTCGGCCTCGCCACCGGTGTGCTGCTGGGCCGTTCGCGGTTGTTCGCCGACCTGTTCGGTCCGCTGGCCGAGCTCGCCCGGCCCATCCCGGCGATCGCGATGGTGCCGGTGGCGATCCTGCTGTTCCCCACCGACGAGGCGGGCATCGTGTTCATCACCTTCCTCGCCGCCTACTTCCCGATCATGGTCAGCACCCGGCACGCGGTGCGGGCGCTGCCCACGCTTTGGGAGGAATCGGTGCGCACGCTGGGCGGCGGCCGGTGGGAGGTGCTCACCCAGGTGGTGCTGCCGGGCATCCTGCCCGGCGTGTTCGGGGGTCTGTCGGTCGGCATGGGGGTGGCCTGGATCTGTGTCATCTCCGCCGAGATGATCTCGGGCCGTCTCGGCGTCGGCTACCGCACCTGGCAGGACTACACGGTGCTGGCCTACCCCCAGGTGTTCGTCGGCATCATCACCATCGGCGTGCTCGGGTTCGCCACGTCGGCGGCCGTCGAACTCGTGGGCCGGCGGGTGACCCGCTGGTTGCCCCGCGCACAGGAAGGGCAGTGATGAAAGCCATCGGTTTGGAACTGGACGCGGTTCGGTTGTCCTACACCGGAACCCCCGTGATCGATGGGCTGAGTCTGACGGTGCGGCCGGGGGAGATCCTGGTGCTGACCGGACCGTCGGGCTGTGGCAAGTCGACGCTGCTGCGTGCCCTGGCCGGGCTGCTGCGGCCCGACCAGGGCCGGGTGCTGGCCGACGGCGTCGAGGTCACCGCGACCTCCGGCGATCGCGGCATGGTGTTCCAGGACAATGCGCTGCTGCCGTGGCGGACGGTGCGGTCCAACATCGAGCTGGCACTGCGGCTGCGCGGTGAACCCCGCGCCACCCGGCGCGCGCAGGCCGAGCGCTGGATCGACGAGCTCGGGCTCGCGGGTTTCGGTCACTTCCTGCCCAAGAGCTTGTCCGGCGGGATGCGCCAACGGGTCCAGCTGGCCCGCGGACTGGCGGGCGCGCCGCGCGCGGTGATGATGGACGAGCCCTTCGGCGCCCTGGACACCCAGACCCGGGCCGCCATGCAGCGGTTGCTGGTCGACACCTGGCGCACCCATCCCACGACGATCGTCTTCGTCACCCACGACGTCGACGAGGCGCTGGCACTGGGCGACCGGATCGTCGTGCTGGGCCGCGCCGGCGAGCCGTTGCGCGCGTCGATCGACGTGCCCGATCCCCGAAGCGACCGGCCCAGGGCCGATCTGCGCGCGGAAGTCATTGCGGGCCTTGGTGATTTGGTGGCGGCATGATGGATATCCCGGACCCGGCCACACCCGTGCGCCTCGACTGTGACGTGCTGGTCATCGGCGGTGGCACCGCGGGCACCATGGCGGCGCTGTCGGCCGCCGAGCACGGCGCGCAGGTGCTGCTGCTGGAGAAGGCCCATGTGCGGCACTCCGGCGCGCTGGCGATGGGGATGGACGGCGTCAACAACGCCGTCATACCCGGCAAGGCCGAACCCGAGGACTACGTCGCCGAAATCACCCGCGCCAACGACGGAATCGTCAACCAGCGCACCATCTATCAGACCGCCAGCCGCGGTTTTGCGATGGTGCAGCGGCTGGAACGGTACGGGGTGAAGTTCGAGAAGGACGAACACGGCGAGTACGCCGTGCGCCGGGTGCACCGGTCGGGCTCCTACGTGCTGCCGATGCCGGAGGGCAAGGACGTCAAGAAGGCGCTGTACCGGGTGCTGCGGCAAAGGTCGATGCGGGAGCGGATCCGCATCGAGAACCGGCTGATGCCGGTGCGCGTGCTGACGTCCGGCGGCCGCGCCGTGGGCGCCGCCGCCTTGCACACCCGCACCGGCGAATTCGTCGCCGTCGGCGCCAAGGCGGTGATCCTGGCCACCGGGGCGTGCGGGCGGCTGGGCCTGCCGGCGTCCGGTTACCTCTACGGCACGTACGAAAACCCGACGAACGCCGGCGACGGGTATGCGATGGCCTACCACGCGGGCGCGGAACTGTCGGGAATCGAGTGCTTTCAAGTCAATCCGCTGATCAAGGACTACAACGGCCCGGCGTGCGCCTACGTGGCCAACCCGTTCGGGGGCTACCAGGTCAACGCGCACGGCGAACGGTTCGTGGACTCCGACTACTGGTCGGGCCAGATGATGTCCGAGGTGAAAAGCGAGATCGACTCGGCCCGCGGACCCATCTACCTCAAGGTCTCCCACCTGCCCGACGAGACGCTGACCGCGCTGGAGAACATCCTGCACACCACCGAGCGGCCGACCCGCGGCACCTTCCACACCAACCGCGGGCACGACTACCGCACCCACGACATCGAGATGCACATCTCCGAAATCGGCTTGTGCAGCGGCCATTCGGCGTCGGGCGTGTGGGTCGACGAACACGCCCGCACCACGGTGCCAGGGCTGTACGCGGCCGGGGACCTGGCCTGTGTACCGCACAACTACATGATCGGGGCGTTCGTCTTCGGCGATCTCGCCGGCACCGACGCCGCCTCCTCGAGCGCGGACATCGCCGCGCCGCAACAACTCCCGGAAGACCAGTTGCGCGCCGCCCACGAGCTGATCTACCGGCCGCTGCGGCATCCGGACGGGCCACCGCAACCGCAGGTCGAATACAAGCTGCGGCGGTTCGTCAACGACTATGTGGCGCCGCCGAAGACGGCGGCAAAGCTGTCCATCGCCGTGCGCACCTTCGACCGAATGCGCGCGGAGATCGCCGAGATGGGGGCGAGGAACCCGCACGAGCTGATGCGCGCCGTCGAGGTGTCCTTCATCCGGGACTGCGCCGAGATGGCCGCGCGCTCCTCGCTCACCCGCACCGAATCGCGTTGGGGCCTCTACCACGATCGCGCCGACCTGCCGGTCCGGGACGACAGCGAGTGGGGCTATCACCTCAACCTTCGCAAAGACGGCGACGGCGCGATGGTGTTCCTCAAGCGGCCGGTGGCCCCGTATTTCGTGCCGGTGCCGGAGCTGGACGGCCTGCCGCCCGCCGACCAGACCGTGCAGGAGGTGGAGCAGCCGCCGCTGGTCGGTGGCCAGGCCCCGGCCACCAACCGGTCCCGAATCGACGTCGTCCCAGCGGGTTTCGAGCCGCCCTCGCCGCGCATCGCGGAGGTCCTCGCCCTCGAGGAGCCGACGATCGCCACGCTGCGGCCGTACCTGGCCGACCGGGATCCGGCGGTGCGCCGCACGGCCGTGGCCACGCTCACCGAGCACACCCCCGACGGGTACGCGCCCGCGCTGATCGCGGCGCTGGACGACGCGGATGCCGCAGTGCGGCGCACCGGCGCCGGCGGGATCCGCGAACTGGTCGAGGTGTTGCCCGAGCCGGGCGAGGTCCGGCCGGGGTTGAACTCCGGCGACATGGTGGTGCGAGCGGCCGCCCTCTACGTGCTGGCCGCGCGGCGGGTCGGCGACGCCGAGCACTACCGCCGCGCGGTGAGCGATCCCGACCACCGGGTGCGCATCGAGGCGGTGCGGGCGCTGGTGTCCGTCGACGACGTGGCCGGGGTGGTCGCCGCGACCCGCGACGAGAGCCGGGAGGTCCGGATCGCGGCGGCCGCCGGTCTGGCGACCCTGCGCGGCGGTGGCGAGGCGGTCAGCGCGCTGATCGCCGACCCGGACCCGTTGGTGCGCGCGGCCGCGCTGGCCGCACTGGGCGAAATAGGCTGCGGCGCCGACGATTTCCCCGCCGTGGCGACGGCCTTAAGCGCACCGGCCTGGCAGGTGCGGGAGGGCGCCGCGCGCGCCCTGGCGGGCGCGCCGGCCGACGTTGCGGTCCCGGCGCTGGCCGAGGCGCTCGCCGACGCCCACCTGGACGTGCGCAAGGCGGCCGTGCTGAGCCTGACCCGCTGGGCGGGCGAACCGGCCGCGCGGGACGCGCTCGGGGTCGCGCTCAAGGACAGCGACGCCGACGTGCGGGCCTACGCGCGCCGGGCGCTGGACGAAGCCGGGTAGCCGATCGAGTGTGCGCTCACGGCTTTGAGTGTGCGTTCGGGGCGGCGACACGCCGGTGACTCCCGCCCTGGACGCACAGTCTGCTCAGCGCAGAATCCTGGCGTAGAGCAGGCTGTCCTGCGGCTCGGGCCCCAGGTTGGGGTAGACGGCGTGGCGGGCCAGTCGCCCCTCCAACACGAAACCGGCGCGCTCGAGCAGCCGCGCCGAACGCTCGTTCTCGACATTGCAGGTGGCCCACACCCGATACACCGCCCGGTCGCTGTCGAGCGCGGTCAACAGCATGTCGATCACCTCGGCCATCACGCCCTTGCCCCACCACCGTCGGCCCAGGCAATACCCGATCTCGACCGAGTGCGGCACCGGGCGCCGGCAGCTGGCCAGCCCGACGACCTCACCGCTGTGCCGCAACTCGATCGCCCAGGTACGGTCGTCGGCCGTTGCGTTGAGCTTCTCGGTGATCACCCGCCGCGTCGCCGCCACGTCGGGATGCGGGGCCCACATCAGGTACTTGGTGACCTCGGGATCGCGGGCCACCCGCTGGAACAGTGCCCCGGCGTCGTCGAGCACGGGCCGGCGCAGCACCAGCCGGGGCCCGGTGATGCGATCGGGTGGGTAATCGGCCACGGGGCTAGAGGCCGAGCGCTTGATAGGTGCGGCGGACGAATTTCGGCTGCACCGATTGCAGCTTCGCCAGCGAGGTGTTACCGGCTACCGCCGCCGCCACGTCCGCGGACATGTCGGGCAAATTCTGGACGAGATAGATCAGGACCAGATCGGCGCTCGGATCGGCCTGCCACCACGTCCCGTACGCGCCCGGCCAGCTGAATGTCCCGAGCCCGCCGGGGCCGAACAGCGGCGCGCTCTTGGTGGGGTCGGTCACCACCGACAGATTCAGGCCGAAGCCACGGCCCACCCAGTACGGCGCCCCGAGAAAGTTGTGCCGCTTCTGCTCGTCGGTCAGCCGGTCGGTGCGCATCAGCCGGGCGGACTCCGGCGACAACACCCGCACGCCGTCGATCGTTCCCTCGCCGAGCAGCATCCGCACGAACCGCAGGTAGTCGTCGGCGGTCGACCACAGGCCGCCACCCGCGTTGGGGAACGACGGCGGCGTGATGTGCGGCGGACCCATCACGTCGTGGTGCAGCTGGCCCTGCCCGTCGAGCCGGTACATGGTCGCGGCGCGGCGGCGCGCCTCGGGGGACACGAAGAACCCGGTGTCGGGCATGCCCACCGGGCCCAGCACCCGTTCGTCGAGGACCTGGTGGAACGGCTTGCCCTCGATGCGTGCCGCGATGACGCCCAGCAGGTCGATGGAGTGGCTGTAGGTAAGTCGGTCGCCCGGCTGATGCACGAGCGGCAGCTTGGCCAGCTCGGCCAGCCAGGCGTCCGGGCCGTTGTTGAACGGCAGCCGCACGTAGGCCTTGGCGATCGGCCCGGACACCGAGAATCCGTACGCCATGCCGCTGGTGTGGGTGAGCAGATCCTCGATGAGGATGGCGCGCTGCGCCGGATGCGTCCGGTCCAGGGGGCCGTGCGGGTCGTCGAGGACCCGCACGTCGGCGAGCTCGGGCGCCCAGCGCACGATCGGGTCTTTCAGTGTCAGCTTGCCCTCGTCGACCAGGCTCATCACCGCCGCGACGGTGACCGGCTTGGTCATCGACGCGATCCGGAACAGCGTGTCGCGCTGCATCGGTAGGTCCGCGTCCACATCGCGGTAGCCGATTTCGTTGACCTGCAGCACTTCTCCGCGCTGCCACACCAGCGTCAGCGCACCGGCGAGCATGCCCGCGTCGCACACTTCGCGGACGGAGGCCGCATTGGCGTCGAGATTCACCCGAATCAGGTTAGCGTCGGGCCCGGGGGAGCCGCGGCCAAGGCTTCATCCACGGTGGGGTAGAGGTCGATGAACTCGTCGAGGCCCACGATGCGCAGCGGCCGGCTGGTTGCCGAGCCGTCGGCCGCCACCCGCAGTGACGTCGGGCTGTTCTCGGTCAGGCGATGCACCTCGACCAGCACGGTGATGCCGGCGGAGGACAGGAAATCGACCTCGGTGAGGTCGATGACGAGCACCGCGGGGGTGTCGGTGAGGGCAATGTCGATGTGCGTGGCGAGCGAGGGCGCGGTGATGATGTCCACCACACCACTGACCTGCAGCACCACCGCGTCACCTGCATCGCGGCGGCTGACCCAGAACTCCTCGCTCCTCACCATCCGAACGTACTGTCTTCTCCGCAACGGCCGATCACCCGGGCCGACTCTTGGCCGGGCGGGTTCGGTCAGCGCCGCTGCGCGCGGACGTACCAGAACGCCATTTCGACCTGCGCGCCCTCGACCTCGCGGCGCATCGTGGCGGGTTCCAGCGACGCGATGTCCCAGCCCGCGCCGCCGAGGACGTCGCGCAGGGTGGACTCCGAGACCGCGGGCCGGGGCCACCGCTCGTCGGGGGCGTTGGCGTCGGAGAAGCAGCTGATCAGCAGCGTGGCGCCCGGCCTGGTCGCCCGGTGCGCCGCGGCCGCATAGTGGCGCTTGCCGTCGTCGTCGAGGCAGTGGAACATCCCGCTGTCGACAACGGTGTCGAACGCCTCGGTGTAGCCCTCCAGCTTGGTGGAGTCAGCCACCGCGAACGTCACGTCGACCCCGGCGTCATGGGCCCGGCGCTGGGCGGTCACCAGCGCGGTGGGCGAGATGTCCAGCCCGGTGACCCGGAACCCGTTCTGCGCCAGGTAGATGGCGTTGTCGCCGAGCCCGCAGCCGATGTCCAGGACGTCACCGTGAACCCAGCCGCCGCCGTGCCAGGCGATGACGTTGTCCTTGGGCGCCTTGGTATCCCACGGGGGTGTGGCCATCGGCGGGATGCCCTCGCCGGGGCTCTCGCCGCGGTAGAGCGCGTCGAAGTCCATTTGCTGCAGTCTGGAGAAGCCCGAGCCGGTCATTTTCGCCAGGGTAGCGCGGCATCGTGTCCCCAGTGTGGCGGCCAAAATTTCATCCCGGTTTCGGTTGGGCAAAGGTACTGCAGCGTGCCCGCGATGCGCGGGCCGATATCGCCTGCTTGGTTTTAGTGTTGGCCGCATGGCCGAACTGAAGTATCGCGTGAAGCGCTGGCGCACAGCGCTTCACGCATCCGTGTCGGCAGTGCTGGTTGCCGCCCTCGGGCTCGCCATCTCCCCGGCGGCTCACGCGGCTGCGGCCTCGGCGACGTTGTCGGTGGAACATGCGTGGCAGACCGGTTTCATCGCCAACTTCACCGTCACCAACTTGAGCACGGCGCCGCTCACCGACTGGCGGCTTGACTTCGACATGCCGGCGGGACAGTCCGTCGTGCACACGTGGAACAGCAACGTCACCCAGTCGGGCACCCACTTCGTCCTGACCCCCGCGAACTGGAATCGCAGCATCGCACCGGGTGGCTCAGCCACCGGTGGGCTGCGAGGCGTGGTGATCGGTTCCTTCACGCCGCCGTCGAACTGTCTGCTCAACGGGCAAGTTCCCTGCACCTAGCGGCGGCTGCGCACCGAGACTCGCGGTAGGGCGCGCGTCGAAGCCCTCCGCCGCGGTGGGCGAAGCCCGAGCCCAGCGGGACACCTGGGACCGGTGGGGCTGGGCGGGCCTTCCTCGACGGCGCCACCCGTGCCTCACACCGGCGCGCTCGCGAAGAAGTGCTACGCTGCCGGGCAGTCGACATCCTTTAACGATCCGTCCGGCGAGGCGGAGAAGGAGGTCAAGTCTCGTATGGGTGCTTTGGGTGAGAGCGGCGTGGGCCGCGAATCCCGGGAATTGATGTCGGCGGCCGACGTGGGTCGCACCATTTCCCGTATCGCACACCAGATCATCGAAAAGACCGCTCTGGATGGTCCCGACGCGCCGCGGGTGGTGCTGTTGGGAATTCCGACCCGCGGCGTGATCCTGGCCAAGCGCCTGGCCGCCAACATCGCCGAGTACAGCGGTGTGCAGGTAGGTAACGGCGGCCTCGACATCACCCTCTACCGCGACGATCTGATGCAGAAGCCGCCGCGGCCGCTCGAGGCCACCTCGATCCCGGCCGGCGGCATCGACGACGCCCTGGTGATCCTCATCGACGACGTGCTGTACTCCGGGCGCTCGGTGCGCTCAGCGCTGGACGCGCTGCGTGACGTCGGCCGGCCGCGGGTGGTGCAACTCGCGGTGCTGGTCGACCGCGGCCATCGCGAGCTGCCGCTGCGCGCGGACTACGTCGGCAAGAACGTCCCCACCTCGCGCAGCGAGAGCGTGCACGTGCTGCTGGCCGAGCAGGACGGTCGCGACGGGGTGGTGATCTCGCGATGACGCGTCACCTGCTGGCGGCCGGCGACCTGAGCCGCGACGAGGCCACCGCCATCCTCGACGACGCGGACCGGTTCGCCGAGGCGCTGGTGGGCCGCGAGATCAAGAAGCTGCCGACGCTGCGCGGGCGCACCGTGATCACGATGTTCTACGAGAACTCCACCCGCACCCGGGTGTCGTTCGAGGTGGCCGGCAAGTGGATGAGCGCCGACGTGATCAACGTCAGCGCTGCCGGATCGTCGGTGGGCAAGGGGGAGTCGCTGCGCGACACCGCATTGACGCTGCGGGCGGCCGGCGCCGACGCGCTGATCATCCGCCACCCGGCGTCCGGCGCGGCACACCTGCTGGCCGAGTGGACGGGCAGCGCGAACGAAGGCCCCTCGGTGATCAACGCCGGGGACGGCACCCACGAGCACCCGACGCAGGCGCTGCTCGACGCGCTCACCATCCGCCAGCGCCTCGGCGGCATCGAGGGCCGGCGCATCGTGATCGTCGGCGACATCCTGCACAGCCGGGTCGCCCGCTCCAACGTCATGCTGCTGAACACCCTGGGCGCCGAGGTGGTGCTGGTGGCGCCGCCGACGCTGTTGCCGGTAGGGGTCGACGGCTGGCCGGTCACCGTGGCAGGCGACTTCGACGCCGAATTGCCCGCCGCCGACGCCGTGCTGATGCTGCGGGTGCAGGCCGAGCGGATGAACGGCGGCTTCTTCCCGTCCGTGCGCGAATACTCCTCCCGCTACGGGCTTTCCGACCGCCGCCAGGCCATGCTGCCCGGCCACGCCGTGGTGCTGCATCCGGGGCCGATGCTGCGGGGCATGGAGATCGCGTCGTCGGTGGCCGACTCGTCGCAATCGGCCGTCCTGCAGCAGGTTTCCAATGGCGTGCACGTGCGGATGGCGGTGCTGTTCCATGTGCTGGTGGGCGCGGAATCCGCCGGAGAAGAGGGCGTGGCATGAGCGTGCTGATTCGCGGGGTCCGGTTGTACGGCGAGGGCGAACGGGTCGACGTGCTCGTCGATGACGGCCAGATCGCCGAAATCGGTACGGGCCTGGAGATTCCCGACACCGCGGACGTCATCGACGCCACCGGTCACGTGCTGTTGCCGGGACTGGTCGACCTGCACACCCATCTGCGCGAACCCGGCCGCGAGTACGCCGAGGACATCGAAACCGGTTCGGCCGCAGCGGCGTTGGGCGGCTACACCGCGGTGTTCGCGATGGCCAACACCAACCCGGTCGCCGACAGCCCGGTGGTCACCGACCACGTGTGGCACCGCGGCCAACAGGTCGGCCTGGTCGACGTGCACCCCGTCGGCGCCGTCACCGTCGGACTGGCCGGGGCGGAACTGACCGAGATGGGCATGATGGCGGCCGGGGCCGGCCAGGTCCGGATGTTCTCCGACGACGGCATCTGCGTGCACGACCCGCTCGTGATGCGCCGCGCCCTCGAGTACGCCACCGGCCTGGGGGTGCTCATCGCCCAGCACGCCGAGGAACCCAGGCTGACCGTCGGCGCCGTCGCCCACGAGGGACCGACCGCCGCCCGGTTGGGGCTTTCGGGATGGCCGCGGGCCGCCGAGGAGTCGATCGTGGCCCGCGACGCGCTGCTGGCGCGGGACGCCGGCGCCCGCGTCCACATCTGCCACGCGTCCACCGCGGGCACCGTTGAGATTGTGAGATGGGCCAAGGAGCAAGGGATTTCGATCACCGCCGAGGTCACCCCACATCACCTGATGCTCGACGACGGCAGGCTGGCCAGCTACGACGGGCGCAATCGCGTCAACCCGCCGCTGCGCGAGGCCGCCGACGCGGTGGCGCTGCGCCAGGCCCTGGCCGACGGTGTCATCGACTGTGTGGCCACCGACCATGCCCCGCACGCCGAGCACGAGAAGTGCGTGGAATTCGCCGCGGCCCGTCCCGGCATGCTGGGTCTGCAGACCGCGCTGTCGGTCGTGGTGCAGACGATGGTGACGCCGGGGCTGTTGACCTGGCGTGACGTCGCGCGGGTGATGAGTGAAAACCCCGCGCGCATCGTCGGGCTGCCCGATCACGGCCGCCCGCTGGAGGTGGGAGAGCCGGCCAACCTGACAGTGGTGGATCCCGACGCCACCTGGACGGTCGCCGGGTCGGATCTGGCCAGCCGGTCCGCCAACACGCCATTCGAGTCGATGGCGCTGCCCGCCACCGTCACGGCGACCCTGTTGCGCGGCAAAGTCACCGCTCGAGACGGGAAGTGCCCGGCATGAACTCCGCCACGCTGGTGGGTTCGCTGATCTTTGCGGCCGTGCTGGTGGTGGTCATCGCGGTGGTGATCCAGCTGATGATGCGCGGCTGGCGGCGCCGTTCGCAGCGGCAGGCGGAGCTGATCGGCGAACTGCCCGACGTGCCCGACCAGGTGGGCGCGGCGATCGCCACCACCCGCGGCCACTACTGCGGTTCCATGATGGCTCCGGATTGGAACGAGCGGATCGCGGCCGGCGATCTGGGTTACCGGAGCAAAGGAGTGCTGACCCGCTACTCCGGCGGAATCATGGTGGAACGGCTACGGGCGCAACCGATTTGGATCCCAAACGACTCGATCAGCGCTATCCGCATGGAGCGCAGCATGGGGGGCAGGGCGCCGGCCCGGATCGGGATATTGGCGATTCGGTGGCGCCTGCCGTCGGGGGTCGAGATCGACACCGGCTTTCGCGCAAACCACCGCGACGACTACGCCGAGTGGCTGAAAGAGGAAGCAGCGTGACAGACAAGGCCCTACTGGTACTCGAGGACGGGCGGGTCTTCACCGGCACGCCGTTCGGCAAGGTCGGCGAAACACTGGGCGAGGCCGTGTTTTCCACCGGCATGTCCGGCTACCAGGAGACACTGACCGATCCCAGCTATCACCGGCAGATCGTGGTGGCCACCGCGCCCCAGATCGGCAACACCGGCTGGAACGGCGAGGACGCGGAGAGCCGCGGCGACAAGATCTGGGTCGCCGGCTACGCGGTGCGCGACCCGTCGCCGCGCGCGTCCAACTGGCGCGCCACCGGCACCCTGGAGGACGAGCTGGTGCGCCAGCACGTCGTCGGCATCGCCGGCATCGACACCCGCGCGGTGGTGCGCCACCTGCGCACCCGCGGATCGATGAAGGCGGGGGTGTTCTCCGGAGAGGCGCTCGCCGACCCTGACGAACTGGTGCGGCGGGTGCGCGGGCAGCAGTCGATGCTGGGCGCCGACCTGGCCGGCGAGGTCAGCACCCCGGAGCGCTACGTCGTGGAACCCGAAGGGCCGCAACGCTTCACGGTGGTAGCGCTGGACCTGGGCATCAAGACCAACACCCCGCGCAATTTCGCGCGCCGCGGCGTCCGCAGCCACGTGTTGCCGTCGTCGACGAGCTTCGAGCAGATCGCCGACATCGCACCCGACGGCGTGTTCTTGTCCAACGGCCCCGGCGACCCCGCGACCGCCGACCACGTCGTCGCGCTCACCCGCGAGGTGCTGGGCGCCGGGATTCCCTTGTTCGGCATCTGCTTCGGCAACCAGATCCTGGGCCGGGCGCTGGGCCTGTCCACCTACAAGATGGTGTTCGGCCACCGCGGCATCAACATCCCGGTGATGGACCACGCGACCGGGCGGGTGGCGGTGACCGCACAAAACCACGGCTTCGCGCTGGAAGGCGAGGCCGGCCAGTCCTTCGACACCCCGTTCGGGCAGGCCGTCGTCAGCCACACCTGCGCCAACGACGGGGTGGTCGAGGGCGTCAAACTCGCTGACGGGCGGGCGTTCTCGGTGCAGTACCACCCCGAGGCCGCCGCCGGTCCCCACGACGCGGAATACCTGTTCGACCAATTCATCGACCTGATGGCCGCCCAACAGAGCGAAAGGGGGCGCTAGTGCCGCGTCGCACCGACTTGCGTCACGTGCTGGTGATCGGCTCGGGGCCGATCGTCATCGGCCAGGCGGCCGAATTCGACTACTCCGGCACCCAGGCCTGCCGGGTGCTGCGGGCGGAGGGGCTGCAGGTCAGCCTGATCAACTCCAACCCGGCCACCATCATGACCGATCCGGAGTACGCCGACCACACCTACGTCGAACCCATCACCCCGGCGTTCGTGGAGCGGGTGATCGCCCAGCAGGCCGAGCGCGGCAACAAGATCGACGCGCTGCTGGCCACGCTGGGCGGGCAGACCGCGCTCAACACCGCCGTCGCGCTGCACGAGAACGGGGCGCTGGAGCGCCACGGTGTCGAGCTCATCGGGGCCGACATCGACGCGATCCAGCGCGGCGAGGACCGGCAGATGTTCAAGGACATCGTCGCCAAGGTCGGCGGTGAATCCGCCCGCAGCCGGGTGTGTTTCACGATGGAAGAGGTTCGCGAGACGGTCGAGGAACTCGGCCTGCCGGTCGTGGTGCGCCCCAGCTTCACCATGGGCGGCCTGGGCTCGGGCATGGCGCGATCCGTCGAAGAGGTCGACCGGATGGCCGGCGCCGGCCTGGCCGAGAGCCCCAGCGCCAACGTGCTGATCGAGGAATCGATCTACGGCTGGAAGGAATTCGAGCTCGAGCTGATGCGCGACGGCAACGACAACGTGGTCGTGGTCTGTTCGATTGAGAACTTCGACCCGATGGGCGTGCACACCGGCGACTCGGTCACCGTCGCGCCGGCCATGACGCTCACCGACCGGGAATACCAGCGGATGCGGGACCTGGGCATCGCGATCCTGCGCGAGGTCGGCGTGGACACCGGCGGCTGCAACATCCAGTTCGCGATCAACCCGGCCGACGGCCGGCTGATCGTCATCGAGATGAACCCCCGGGTGTCGAGGTCCAGCGCCCTGGCCTCCAAGGCCACCGGCTTCCCGATCGCCAAGATCGCCGCCAAGCTGGCCATCGGGTACAGCCTCGACGAGATCGTCAACGACATCACCAAGGAAACGCCGGCCTGCTTCGAACCCACCCTCGATTACGTCGTCGTCAAGGCGCCGCGGTTCGCGTTCGAGAAGTTCCCCGGGGCCGATCCGACCCTGACCACCACGATGAAGTCCGTTGGCGAGGCAATGTCGTTGGGCCGCAACTTCATCGAGGCACTCGGCAAAGTGATGCGGTCACTGGAGACCACCCGCGCGGGTTTCTGGACCAAGCCGGACCCGGACGGGGAGGTCGGTGAGGTGCTCGACCGGCTGCGCACCCCGACCGAGGGGCGGCTCTACGACATCGAACTGGCGCTGCGGCTGGGCGCCTCGGTCGAGCAGGTCGCCGAGGCCAGCGGTGTCGACCCGTGGTTCGTCGCCCAGATCGGCGAGCTGGGCACGCTGCGCACCGAGCTGCTCGACGCCCCGGTGCTCGACACCGACCTGCTGCGGCGGGCCAAACACAGCGGGCTCTCGGACCGCCAGATCGCCTCCCTGCGGCCGGAATTGGCGGGGGAGAACGGCGTGCGCTCGCTGCGCGAGCGGCTCGGTATCCACCCGGTGTACAAGACGGTCGACACCTGCGCGGCGGAGTTCGAGGCCAAGACGCCTTACCACTACAGCAGCTACGAACTCGACCCGGCGGCCGAGACGGAGGTGGCCCCGCAGACCGAGCGGCCCAAGGTGCTGATTCTCGGGTCGGGCCCCAACCGCATCGGCCAGGGCATCGAGTTCGACTACAGCTGCGTGCACGCGGCAACCACGTTGAGCCAGGCCGGTTTCGAGACCGTAATGGTCAACTGCAACCCCGAGACAGTGTCCACCGACTACGACACCGCCGACCGGCTGTACTTCGAGCCGCTGACTTTCGAGGACGTCCTCGAGGTGTACCGCGCCGAACAGCAGTCGGCCGGCGCGGGCCCCGGGGTGGTCGGCGTCATCGTGCAACTGGGCGGCCAGACCCCGCTCGGGTTGGCGCAGCGCCTGGCCGACGCCGGGGTCCCCATCGTGGGCACCCCGCCGGAGGCGATCGATTTGGCCGAGGACCGCGGCGCGTTCGGCGACGTGCTGACGGGCGCCGGGTTGCCGGCGCCGAAGTACGGCATGGCAACGACTTTCGCCCAGGCCCGCCGAATCGCCGACGAGATCGGTTATCCGGTGCTGGTGCGGCCCTCGTACGTGCTGGGCGGCCGCGGGATGGAGATCGTCTACGACGACGAGACGCTGGAGGGCTACATCACCCGCGCCACCGAGCTCTCGCCCGAGCACCCGGTGCTGGTCGACCGCTTCCTCGAGGACGCGGTCGAGATCGACGTCGACGCGCTGTGCGACGGCGCGGAGGTCTACATCGGCGGCATCATGGAGCACATCGAGGAGGCCGGCATCCACTCCGGCGACTCGGCGTGCGCGCTGCCGCCGGTCACGTTGGGCCGCAGCGACATCGAGAAGGTGCGCCACGCGACGGAGGCCATCGCGCACGGCATCGGGGTGATCGGCCTGCTCAACGTGCAATACGCGCTGAAGGACGACGTGCTCTACGTCCTGGAGGCCAACCCGAGGGCGAGCCGGACCGTGCCGTTCGTCTCGAAGGCCACCGCCGTCCCGCTCGCCAAAGCGTGCGCCCGGATCATGTTGGGCGCCACCATCGCCCAGCTGCGCGACGAAGGCATGCTGGCGCCGTCCGGGGACGGCGCCCACGCGGCCTGGAACGCCCCGATCGCGGTCAAGGAGGCGGTCCTGCCGTTCCACCGCTTCCGCCGCGCCGACGGGGCCGCCATCGACTCACTGCTGGGCCCCGAGATGAAGTCGACCGGCGAGGTGATGGGCATCGACCGCGACTTCGGCAGCGCCTTCGCCAAGAGCCAGACCGCCGCGTACGGGTCGCTGCCGGCCGAGGGCACCATCTTCGTCTCGGTCGCCAACCGGGACAAGCGGTCGCTGGTCTTCCCCGTCAAGCGCCTTGCCGACCTGGGCTTCCGCGTGCTGGCCACCGAGGGCACCGCGGAGATGTTGCGCCGCAACGGGATTCCGTGCGACGAGGTTCGCAAGCACTTCGAGCCCGCGCAGCCGGGCCGCCCGGCGGTATCCGCCGTCGACGCGATCAAGGCCGGCGAGGTCGACATGGTGATCAACACGCCCTACGGCAATTCCGGCCCACGCATCGACGGCTACGAGATCCGTTCGGCCGCGGTGTCGGTCAACATCCCCTGCGTCACAACGGTGCAGGGCGCGTCGGCCGCCATCCAGGGCATCGAGGCCGGCATCCGCGGCGACATCGGCGTGCGTTCCCTACAGGAACTGCACAGCCTCATGGGCCAGGGCACCGGCGAAGGCGCCCGGTGACGGGCTTCGGCGTCCGGCTGGCCGACGCCAAGGCGCAACGCGGCCCGCTGTGCGTGGGCATCGACCCGCACCCCGAGCTGCTACGCGCATGGGATTTGCCGACGACCGCCGACGGGCTGGCCGCGTTCTGCGACATCTGCGTCGAGGCGTTCGCCGGTTTCGCCGTCGTCAAGCCCCAGGTGGCGTTCTTCGAGCCCTACGGCGCCGCCGGGTTCGCCGTGCTGGAACGCACCATCGCGGCCCTGCGGTCGGCCGGCGTGCTGGTGCTGGCCGACGCGAAGCGCGGCGACATCGGCAGCACCATGGCGGCGTACGCCGCCGCCTGGGCGGGGGACTCGCCGCTGGCCGCCGACGCCGTGACGGCCTCGCCGTACCTGGGGTTCGGCTCGCTGCGGCCGCTGCTCGAAGCCGCCGCGGCGCACGATCGCGGCGTGTTCGTGTTGGCGGCCACCTCCAACCCCGAGGGGGCGACCGTCCAGCGCGCCGCGTTCGACGGCCGCACGGTCGCCCAGCTGGTCGTCGACCAGGCCGCGGTGGTGAACAAGTCCGCCACGCCGTCCGGACCCGGCTACGTCGGCGTGGTGGTGGGCGCGACGGTCCTGCAGGCCCCCGACCTCACCGCGCTGGGCGGGCCGGTCCTGGTGCCGGGGCTGGGCGTGCAGGGCGGACGGCCCGAGGCGCTCGCCGGGCTCGGCGGGGCGCATCCCGGCCAGCTGCTGCCCGCGGTGGCCCGCGAGGTGCTGCGCGCCGGGCCGGGAGTACCCGAGCTGCGCGCGGCCGGCGAGCGGATGCTGGACGCGGTGGCCTACCTGGGAGCCCCCTAGACGCCCCGCTGGGCGCCGAGCGCGGCCCCTACGCACTCCGAAACGCCACGGGCCGCGCCCGAGGCCTCAGGCGCGCGTCAGTCCGACGCGATCGACGTGCTGGGCCGGGCGGTCTCCACGATCACCGTGGTGGCCTTGACGACCGCCACGGCGACACTGCCGGGCCGCAGCTGCAGTTCCTCGGCGGCCTCCGTACTCATCAGCGAGACGACGGTGAACGGGCCGCACTGCATCTCCACCTGGGCCATCACCTTGTCGCTGGTGACCTTGGTGACCAGGCCGACGAAGCGGTTGCGGGCGGAGCTGCCGATGCTCAGCGGGTCCGGCGGCGGGGCGGGCGCGTTGGTCCGGGAAAACCGGGCCAGGTCCTCGCTGGCGATGACCTTGCGGCCGGCCGCGTCATGACTGACCGACAACGAACCTTGGTTGATCCATCGCCGGACGGTGTCGTCGCTGACTCCGAGCAGCTCAGCGGCCTGACGGATCCGCAGGTTCGACACCGCTAGATGGTAACCCGGCCGGTGTTAGCTGGAGCCGGTACCAGCAATCGTCACCTGGTCGAACCGCGCAGGACAGCATCAACGCGACACGCGCGACACGCGACGAAAAATGCGTGATCCCCGGCACGAGGGGTTTCCGCTCGCCGAGGCCGGCCTTCGCCGCCGCCCCCGCGACGCCGACCGCGCCGCCTCGACGTGCTAAAACCGCTGCTCAGGGCGCTGATTGCAGCGCTCGACAGGGCGATGCGGGCGCGCGGAAGGCACCGGTCGCCACCGCCGTCGCCGATGCCCGGCGAACCGGATTTTCGGGCCGCGCGCGGGGCTCATGCTGGGAGTTTGCCCCCCAAACCAGGGGGTCGGGTTAGATTTCGTCAGGAGGCCTGAGTACGGTCGTCTCCGCTGGCTGAAGTGCCGGCAGAGACAAAAAGCGATCGATTGAGATTGATTGATCAGATACGGAGGAATCGTGGCCCTTCCCCAGTTGACCGACGAGCAGCGCGCGGCCGCGTTGGAGAAGGCGGCTGCCGCACGTCGAGCGAGAGCAGAGCTCAAGGACCGGCTGAAGCGCGGCGGCACCAACCTCACGCAGGTGCTCAAGGACGCCGAGACCGACGAAGTCCTGGGCAAGATGAAGGTTTCCGCGCTGCTTGAGGCGTTGCCCAAGGTGGGCAAGGTCAAAGCGCAGGAAATCATGACCGAGCTGGAGATCGCCCCCACCCGCCGCCTGCGTGGCCTGGGCGATCGGCAGCGCAAGGCCCTGCTGGAAAAGTTCGGCTCCTAACCCGGCCTCGGCCAACCCGCCCTGTGGGCGCACCGGCCCGGGAGCGCCAGTGAGCGCCGGCGGGGGACCGGACGTCGAGCACGGGACGCGTCCCACACCACCTGGCAAGGGACGCGTGGTCGTGCTGTCCGGTCCCTCCGCGGTCGGCAAGTCGACAGTGGTCCGGTGCCTGCGCGAGCGGATACCGGACCTGCATTTCAGCG
>NZ_LZKH01000216.1:0-47685 GCF_001672745.1 Mycobacterium sp. E1386 | reverse complement strand
CCAGCCGTTCGGCGACGACGGTGATGGCGCCGCTCGCGTTTTGGACCTGGCCGCGCACCAGCATCGCCGGCGCGGTGTTGGCCAGCTTGCGATGCCGCGCCCACACCGCGGGTGTGCAGAGCACGTTGACCATCCCAGTCTCGTCCTCGAGGTTGAGAAACGTCACTCCCTGGGCGGTGCCGGGCCGCTGCCGGTGGGTCACCGCGCCGGCGATCAGCACGCGGTCGCCGTCGGGCACGTCGAGCAGCTTCCCGGCGGGCACCACGCCCATCGCGTCCAGGTCCGCCCGCAGGAACTGCGTTGGGTAGCTGTCCGGGGAAACGCCGGTGGCCCATACGTCCGCGGCGGCCAGTTCCAGCTCGCTCATCCCAGGCAACGCCGGGACGTGCGACGACGAGCCCACCCCGGGCAGGCGGTCCGGGCGCTGGGTGGCGGCCGCCCCGGCCGCCCACAGCGCCTCGCGCCGGGACATGCCGAAGCAGGCAAAAGCCCCGGCCGTCGCCAGCGCCTCGGTCTGCGGCACGGACAGCTGCAGGCGGGTGGTCAGATCCAGTAGAGAAGCGAACGCGCCGTTGGCTTTTCGCTCCTCTACCAGCCGCTCGGCGAGGTCGTCACCGATGTGGCGCACCGCGCCCAGCCCCAGCCGGACCTGGGTCCCGGCGTTCTCGAGCGTGGCGTGGGCCAGGCTGGCATTGACGTCGGGGCCGTGCACCGTCACGCCGTGCCTGCGCGCGTCGGCCACCAGTGACTGCGGCGAGTAGAAACCCATCGGCTGCGCGCGCAGCAGCGCCGCGCAGAACGCCGCCGGGTGGTGCAGCTTGAACCACGACGAGTAGAACACCAGAGACGCGAAGGACAGCGCGTGGCTTTCCGGGAAACCGAAATTTGCGAAGGCCTCCAGCTTTTCGTAGGTCCGGTCGATGACGTCGTCTGGGGCGCCGTGCAACGCGCGCATGCCGTCGTAGAATCGGCCGCGCAGCCGCCGCATGCGTTCGGTCGAACGCTTGGACCCCATCGCGCGCCGCAGCTGGTCGGCCTCGGCGGCGGAGAAGCTGGCGCAGTCGACCGCCAGCTGCATCAACTGCTCCTGAAACAGCGGTACCCCCAGCGTCTTTCGCAGCGCCGGCTCCATGGACGGGTGGTCGTAGGTGACCGGGTCGAGGCCGTTGCGCCGCCGGATGTAGGGGTGCACCGACCCGCCCTGGATGGGTCCGGGACGGATCAGCGCCACCTCCACCACCAGGTCGTAGAAGATCCGTGGCCGCAGCCGCGGCAGCGTGGCCATCTGCGCCCGGGACTCCACCTGAAACACGCCGACGGAATCGGCGCGGGCCAGCATCTCGTACACCGCCGGCTCGGAGAGGTCGAGTTTGGCCAGGTCTACCTCGATCCCCTTGTGCTCGGCCACCAGGTCGATAGCGTAGTGCAGCGCCGAGAGCATGCCCAGCCCTAGCAGGTCGAACTTCACCAAACCGATTGCCGCACAATCATCTTTGTCCCATTGCAGGACGCTGCGGTTTTCCATGCGCGCCCACTCCACCGGACACACGTCGGCGATCGGGCGGTCGCAGATCACCATGCCGCCGGAATGAATGCCCATGTGCCGCGGCAGGTTCCGGATCTGGTTCGCCAGATCGACCACCTGTTCGGGGATGCCTTCTATATCGGGCGAGTCCGCCAGCCCGTTCCAGTGGCTGATCTGCTTGCTCCACGCGTCCTGCTGCCCCTGCGAGAAGCCCAGGGCGCGGGCCATGTCGCGCACGGCGATTCGGCCCCGGTAGGTGATGACGTTGGCGACCTGGGCGGCGTAGTCGCGGCCGTACTTGCCGTAGACGTACTGGATAACCTTTTCACGCTCGTCCGACTCGATGTCCATGTCGATGTCGGGCGGCCCGTCCCGGGCGGGCGACAGAAACCGCTCGAACAACAGCTCGTTGGCCACCGGATCCACCGCGGTGACTCCCAGGGCATAACAGACCGCGGAATTGGCCGCCGATCCCCTGCCCTGACACAGGATGTTGTTCTCCCGGCAGAACCGGGCGATGTCGTGCACCACCAGGAAATAACCCGGAAATGTCAGCTGCGCAATGACTTTCAGTTCGTGCTCGATCTGGGAGTAGGCGCGCGGCGCGGCATCGGCCGGCCCGTAGCGGTCCCGCGCCCCGGCCATGGTCAGCTGCCGCAGCCAGCTGTCCTCGGTGTGCCCGGCGGGCACGCCGAACGGCGGCAGCTGCGGCGCGATCAACGCCAGCCCGAACGCGCACTGTTCGCCCAGCTCGGCGGCGGCGGTCACCACGTCAGGGCCCCCCAGGGGCACGTGCCCGAACAGCCGGGCCATCTCCTCGCCGGACCTCAGGTGCGAGCCGCCCAGTGGGGCCAGCCACCCGGCGGCGGCGTCCAGGGACTGCCGCGCCCGGATCGCGCCCATCGCCATGGCCAACCGGCGCCGCGACGGCCCCGCGAAATGCGCCCCGGTGGTGGCGACCACGCCGACGCCGAACCGCGGTGCCAACGCGGCCAGCGCCGCGTTGCGTTCGTCGTCGAGCGGGTGGCCGTGGTGGGTCAACTCGATGCTGACCCGGTCCGCGCCGAACCGGTCCACCAGGTCGGCCAGCGCCCGCCCCGCCGCGTCCGGACCTTGCGACAGGGCTTGGCGCACATGGCCTTTGCGGCAGCCGGTCAGGATGTGCCAGTGCCCGCCGGCGGCCTCGGTCAGCGCGTCGAGGTCGTAGCGCGGCTTGCCCTTCTCCCCGCCGGCCAGGTGCGCCGCGGCCAGTTGACGCGACAGCCGCCGGTAGCCTTCCGGGCCGCGGGCCAGCACCAGCAGGTGCGGGCCGGGCGGGTCCGGCGTCTCGGTGCGGGCCCCAGGCCCCAAGGACAGCTCGGCGCCGAACACGGTGCGCAGCTCGAGTTCGGCGGCCGCTTCGGCGAACCGCACCGCCCCGTACAGGCCGTCGTGGTCGGTCAGCGCCAGGGCGCGCAACCCCAGCCGGGCGGCCTCCTCGACCAGCTCCTCCGGCGTGCTGGCCCCGTCGAGGAAGCTGAACGCCGAATGCGCGTGCAGCTCGGCATAGGGGATGGACGAGCGGGCCGCCCGGGCGTCGTCCGGCGGCCGGTACGTTCCGCGCTTGGGCGACAGGGGGGCGTCCTCCCCGGGTACCACCGGAACGCCGGCATGGCGCGGCTTGCCGTCGAGCACCCGCTCCATTTCCGCCCAGCTCGGCGGACCGTTGAACCAGCCCACAACCGCAAGTCTATCGAAAGTTTGTTCGATACAGAACGGCGTGGTTACCGCCCCGTACTCCCCCGCTGACCACCGTGAGAAGGTTGGGTCATGCCAGAGTCCGGGTCGGTCGTCATCGACCCGCGCCGCCATGACGCGGTGCTGTTCGGCGCGCTCGACCCCACCCTGGACGGACAGCTGCGCGGGATCGGGGTCGGCACCGCGGTCTTCACCGAGGACCCGGTGGAAGCGGCCCGCCGGCTGCGGGTGCTGCCCGGCCGGTGCGTGGTCGTCACCGCCGCCGAAGCGGGCGTCGAGGCGGCGCGCGCCGGCGGATTCGCGTTGGTCATCGGTGTCGACCGAGGGCGTGGCGGCGCGCTGCGGGACGCCGGCGCCGACGCGGTCGTCGCCGACCTTCGCGAGGTGACCGTGCGCACCGGTGACCGCCGGATGTCGCAGCTGCCCGACGCCCTGACGGCCGTCGACGACCTGGCCGCACGGCGACCGGCGGTGTTCTTCGACTTCGACGGCACGCTGTCCGAGATCGTCAACGATCCGGATGCCGCCATCCCGGTCCCCGGCGCCACCGAGGCGCTGCGCCGGCTGGCCGAACGGTGCCCGGTCGCGGTGCTGTCCGGCCGCGATCTGGCAGATGTGACGAAACGAGTTGGCGTGCAGGGTATTTGGTATGCCGGCAGCCACGGTTTCGAGCTGACCGCACCCGACGGCACGCACCACCAGAACGACGCCGCCGCGGCGGCCATACCGGTGCTGGAGCATGCGGCCGGCGAGCTGCGGGAGCGACTGGGCTCCATCCCCGGAGTGATGGTGGAGCACAAGCGCTTTGGGGTCGCGGTGCACTACCGCAACGCCGGGCGCGACCGCGTCGGCGAGGTGGCTGCCGCGGTGCGCGCGGCGGGCCGCCGCGACGAGCTGCGGGTGACCACCGGCCGCGAGGTCATCGAGCTGCGGCCGGACCTGGACTGGGACAAGGGGAAAACGCTGCGCTGGGTGCTCGACCACCTGACCGGCGCGGACGCGGGCCCGCTGACGCCGATCTATCTCGGCGACGACATCACCGACGAGGACGCGTTCGACGCGATCCACGACGGTGGGGTGCCCATCCTGGTGCGGCACTACGACGACGGCGACCGCGCCACCGCGGCGGAGTTCGCGCTGGACAGCCCCGCTCGCGCCAGCGAGTTCACCGCCCGCCTGGCGCGCGAGCTGTCCGGCTAGGCCTGCACGTACTCCACCGCGCCGTCGTCGAGCACCACCCGCGTCGCCTCATCCTCGCCGCCCTTGGCGGCAGAAGACGCCTCGGTGCGGAACACCGCCTTGCCCGGCTCGGTGCGCCAGATCAGCGTGGTCAGCGTCTCGCCCGGAAACACCGGCGAGGTGAATCGCGCCGCGATCGAGGTGATGTTGGCCGCGACCCCGCCGCCCAGCTCCGCGAGCAGCGCGCGACCCGTCACCCCGTAACTGCACAGCCCGTGCAGGATCGGCTTGGGGAAGCCGGCCATCTCGCGGGCGAACCACGGGTCGCTGTGCAGCGGGTTGCGGTCACCGGAGAGCCGGTAGATCAGCGCCTGGTCCTCCCGGGTGGGCAGCGCGACCCGGGCGTCGGGCTCGCGGTCCGGGATCTCCGGGGCCACCGGCCGCTGCCCCGGCATGCCACCGAACCCGCCCTCGCCCCGGATCACCAGGGTGGTGAGCGTCTCGGCGATCAGCTTCTCCGAGTCGGGGTCCGTGCCCCGGCCGCGCAACACCAGGATCGCGTTCTTGCCCTCGCCCTTGTCCTGGATGTCGGCGACCTCGGTGACCACCGACAGCTTCCCCGCGGGCGGCAACGGCGCGTGCAGCCGGATTTCCTGCGAGCCGTGTAACAGCATGGCCCAGTTGAACGTTCCGACCTTGCCGGCCGCCCCGAACGCCGGGCAGCAGATCACCGCGTACGTGGGCAGCACCTGCTGGTCGATGCCGTGGCTGTTCTCGGTGGTGAACGACAGGTCGTCGAGACCGGCGCCGACACCGAGCGCGTAGAGCAGGGTGTCCCGGTCGGTCCATTCGAACAGCATCGGTTCGGTCACCGCGCCGACGGCACTCGGGTCAATCGCCATCTGAGTCTCCTTCGCCAGTAATTTCTCCACCTAACCATCGCAAACCCTTCCCACCGATGCGGTCGGCAGGGCAGGCTATCGACATGCCGAAGCGCAGCTTGGTCCGGAACGTCTCGAAGGCGGTCGCGGCGCTCACCGCGGTCCTCATTGTCGGTGCCTGCGGCGGATCGCCCCAGGCGCGCAGCATCACGGTGACGTTCATCCGGCACGCCCAGTCGGAATCCAACGCCAGCGGGATCATCGACACCTCGGTGCCCGGCCCCGGCCTGACGCCCGAGGGTCAGGGGCAGGCCCAACAGATCGCGCACCAAGCGGGCCGCAAGGACTACGACGGCATCTACGCCTCCACCATGGTCAGAACCCAGCAGACCGCCGCGCCGCTGGCCTCCGAGTTGGGCAAGCAAGTCGAGGTGCTGCAGGGCATCCAGGAGATCAACGCCGGCTGGTTCGATGGCAAGCCGATCGCCCAAGAGAACGCGACGTACCTGTTGGCACCGGCCGACTGGCTCAGGGGCGACATGCAAGACAGCATCCCGGGGTCCGTCAGCGGCAAGCAGTTCAACGAGCAGTTCACCGCGGCCATCCAGAAGGTCTACAACAGCGGCCAGCACAATCCGGTGGTGTTCTCGCACAAATTCGCCATCGAGTACTGGACGCTGATGAACACCAAGAACGCCAAGGACACCCTGCTGACCAGCCACCCGCTGCCCAACGTCGGACGCGTGGTGATCACCGGGAACCCGATGACCGGCTGGACCCTGGTCGACTGGGACGGCATCCGGGACTTCCACAGCTGACACCGCATTGATCGTGGCGACCCGCCGCGCCCGGCTAACGCCGCGCTTGCGATCGCCACTGGGTTGATGGTGGCGGTCGCCGCGCCCGGCTAACGCCGCGCTTGCGATCGCCACTGGGTTGACGGGGGCGGTCGCCAGCCGCCACGATGACTCCATGCGTTATGTCGTTACCGGCGGTACCGGGTTTATTGGTCGCCGCGTCGTCGACCGTCTGCTGCAGACCCGGCCCGATGCGCAGGTGTGGGTGGTGGTCCGGCGGCAGTCGCTGGGCCGCTTCGAGCGGCTCGCAGCCGAGTGGGGCGAGCGGGCGAAACCACTGGTGGCGGGGCTGCCGGAGCTGGAGCTGACCGAGGCGATCCTCGCCGAGCTGGGCCGCGTCGATCGCCTGGTGCACTGCGCGGCCATCTACGACATCACCGCGGGCGAGGCCGAGCAGCGGGCCACCAACGTCGAAGGCACCCGCGCCGTCATCCAGCTGGCGCAGCGGCTGGGCGCAACGCTGCACCACGTGTCCTCGATCGCCGTGGCGGGCGACTTTGCCGGCGAATACACCGAGGACGATTTCGACGTCGGCCAGCAACTCCCGACCCCCTACCACCAGACCAAGTTCGAAGCCGAGCGGCTGGTGCGCTCGGCGCCAGGGCTGCGCTACCGGATCTACCGCCCCGCGGTGGTGGTGGGCGACTCGCGGACCGGCGAGATGGACAAGATCGACGGGCCGTACTACTTCTTCGGCGTCCTGGCCAAGCTGGCGCTGTTGCCGTCGTTGACGCCCATCCTGCTGCCCGACACCGGCCGCACCAACATCGTGCCGGTCGACTACGTCGCCGACGCGCTCGTCGCGCTGATGCACGCCGAGGGTTGCGACGGCCGCACATTCCACCTGACCGCCCCGAAAACCGTTGGGCTGCGCGGCATCTACCGGGGCGTCGCCAAGGAGGCCGGGCTCCCGCCGGCACGCGGATCGCTGCCCGGCTCGGTGGCCGCCCCGGTGCTCAAGGTGCGCGGGCGGGCCCGGGTGCTACGCAATATGGCGGCCACCCAGCTGGGGATCCCGGCCGAGGTCTTCGACCTCGTCGACCTGAAGCCCACGTTCGTCAGCGACCAGACCCGGAAAGCATTGCGCGGCAGCGGCATCGACGTGCCCGAGTTCTCCAGTTACGCGCCCAGGCTGTGGCGGTACTGGGCCGAGCACCTCGACCCGGACCGGGCGCGCCGCGACGATCCGAAGGGACCGCTGCGCGGCCGGCACGTCATCATCACCGGCGCCTCCAGCGGCATCGGCCGGGCGGCGGCCATCGCGGTCGCCGAAAAGGGCGCGACGGTGTTCGCCCTGGCCCGCAACGCCGAAGCGCTGGACGAGCTCGTTGCCGAGATCCGTGCGGGCGGCGGTGACGCCCACGCTTTCACTTGTGACGTCACCGATTCCACCTCGGTCGAGCACACCGTCAAGGACATCCTGGGGCGCTTCGACCACGTCGACTACCTGGTCAACAACGCCGGGCGGTCGATCCGCCGCTCGGTGGTCAACTCCACCGACCGGCTCCACGACTACGAGCGGGTGATGGCGGTGAACTACTTCGGCGCGGTGCGGATGGTGCTGGCCCTGCTGCCGCACTGGCGCGAGCGCCGCTTCGGCCACGTGGTCAACGTCTCCAGCGCGGGCGTGCAGGCGCGCAACCCCAAGTACAGCTCGTACCTGCCCACCAAGGCCGCGCTCGATGCCTTCGCCGACGTGGTCGGCTCGGAGACGCTGTCCGACCACATCACCTTCACCAATATCCATATGCCACTGGTTCGTACGCCGATGATCGCGCCGTCGCACCGGCTCAACCCGGTGCCCGCGATCAGCCCGGAGCGCGCGGCCGCCATGGTGGTGCGCGGGCTGGTGGAAAAGCCGGCGCGCATCGACACCCCGCTGGGCACGCTCGCCGAAGTCGGCAATTACTTCGCGCCGCGGACGTCGCGGCGCATCCTGCACCAGCTCTACCTCGGTTACCCCGACTCGGCCGCAGCCCGCGGCCTGACCACCGAACCGCCCGCGGCTCCCCCACGCCGACCGAGGCGCCCGGCGCGAGGCGTCACGCGCGGCATCCGGACACCGCGACCGGTCAAGCGCTTGGTGCGACTGGTCCCCGGGGTTCACTGGTAGGTCGGCGCGTTTCAGGCGCATCCGATTGCGGTATTCCGGCGCGATGACGCGGACTCTGTCCGAGAAGCGGGCCGACGCCGACCCGGTGGCCGCCGCGGCCCGGCAGGTCGCCACGACGGGTGCTGCGGTGTTGTCCTCGTTCGACGTGACCCGAAGCCTGGGCGCGGCCCGCGAAGAGTGGACCCGGTTCGCCCGGCATTGGCAACATCTGGCCCCCGACCCGTACGCGGCGGAGTTGGGCGTGCAGCGGATGCGCCGCTACGGCCAGTACTCGTTTCGCGATGGCGTGCTGCGCCCGATGCCCAGGAGCACGTTCGTGCAGCCGGAGGAATCCAATCCCCTCTACGTCGGCAAGGACCGCGAGTTTGAGCCGCTGACCGACGCGTTCGCCCGGGACCCCTTGCTGCACAAGGTGATCGGCCTGCTGGCCCGGGTGGCTGCGGCCCTGGACGACGTGGATGACTGGAACGTCAAGGTGCATCCGTTCCGCACCCGGTCGTCGACGGATGAGGGCGCGCATCCGACGCCGGAGGGTATGCACCGCGACGGCGTCACGCTGGTCAGCTCGCTGCTGGTCGGGCGGCGCAACGCCATCGGGGGCGAGAGCACGGTGTGCGACCTGGACGGCAGGCAGCTGCTGGCGACGACGCTGGCCGAGCCCGGCACCCTGATGCTGGGCGACGACCGCCGCACCCTGCACGGCGTCTCCCCGATCCGGCCGATCGACGGCTCCGGCCCGGCGCAGCGCGACGTCCTGGTGGTCACGTTCGCCTCGGCGTGGCCGTAAGGGTCGGGTGCTCTGGCAGTCACTTCTGCAGCGTGAACTGGTTGACGTCGATGTATCCGACCCGGAACGCGTCTGCGCAACCGGTCAGGTATTTCATGTACCGCTCGTAGACTTCCTCGGACTGCACCGCGATGGCCTCGTCCTTGTGGGCCTGCAGCGCGGCGGCCCAGATGTCGAGGGTCTTCGCGTAGTGCGGTTGCAGCGACTGCACGCGGGTCACCGTGAACCCGTTGGCGGTGGCGTGCTCTTCCACCATCGGTATCGACGGCAGCCGCCCACCCGGAAAGATCTCGGTGACAATGAATTTGATGAACCGGGCGAAGGTGAACGAAAGCGGCATGCCACGCTCGGCCATCTCCAGCGGGTGCAGCCCGGTGATGGTGTGCAGCAGCATGACCCCGTCGTCGGGCAACAGGTCATGCATCAGGGCGAAGAACGCGTCGTAGCGCTCGTGCCCGAAGTGCTCGAACGCGCCGATGCTGACGACCCGGTCGACCGGCTCGTCGAACTTCTCCCAGCCCTCCAGCAGGATCCGCGCCGACCGGGTGCTCTGCGACTTCGCGATCAGCCCCTCGACGTGATCGGCCTGGTTGCGGCTCAGGGTGAGGCCGACGACGTTGACGTCGTACTTTTCCATCGCGCGCATCATGGTCGCGCCCCAACCGCAACCGACGTCGAGCAACGTCATGCCCGGTTGCAGCCCGAGCTTGCCGAGGGCCAGGTCGATCTTGGCGATCTGCGCTTCTTCCAGCGTCATGTCGTCGCGTTCGAAGTAGGCGCAGCTGTAGGTCTGGGTGGGGTCGAGAAACAGCCGGAAGAACTCGTCCGACAAGTCGTAGTGGGCCTGCACATCGTCGAAGTGCGGCGTTAACTCAGCACCCTCGGGGGGCTCCGACGTCGTTGGCATCGTGCCAGCCTAGTCGCTGGCCTGAGTATCTTGGACACAATGAAGTCGCCCGTATTTGTCGACGTCGACACCGGCGTCGACGACGCGCTGGCGTTGATGTACCTGTTCGCCAGCCCGGACGCCGAGGTGGTCGCAATCGCCTCCACCGGGGGAAACGTTGCGGTGCAGCAGGTTTGCGAGAACAACCTGGGCCTGCTCGAGCTGTGCGGTGTTACCGGCGTGCCGGTCTCCAAGGGCTCCGGCGAGACCCTGACCGGGCCGATGCGCCTGCCGTCAAAAGTCCACGGCCCCAGGGGATTAGGCTATGCCGACCTGCCGCCCACCGATCGCCGCCTCACCGACCACGACTCGGCGACCGCATGGGTGCGCGCCGCGCGCGCCTTTCCCGGTCAACTCATCGGCGTGGCGACCGGCCCGCTGACCAATCTGGCGCTGGCGCTGCGGGCCGAACCGGCGCTGCCGACGCTGCTGCGCCGCCTGGTCACCATGGGCGGTTCCTACGATCACCGGGGCAACACCACCGCGGTGGCCGAATGGAACATCAGCGTGGACCCCGAGGCCGCGGCCGAGGTGCTTGCGGCATGGGACCCCGAAACCGTTGGCCAAGATCGCCTTCCGATCCTTTGCGGCCTGGACCTGACCCGCAAGGTGGCGATGACGCCAGATCACCTCGCCAGGTTGGCGGACGCTGCGGGATCGACGGCGACGCCGATGAGCGCGGACGACGAACCCGGTACCCGGTCGACGGCGTCCAACCCCCTGATCCGGGTGATCGAGGACGCGATGCGGTTTTACCTGGAGGCCTACCACGACATCGGCCACGGATACCAGGCACATCTGCACGATCCGCTGGCCGCCGCCGTGGCGCTGGACCCCGAGCTGGTCACCACGCGGCCCGCGACGGTCGACATCGAGCTGACGGGGACCCTGACCCGCGCCATGACGGTGACCGACTGGTCGGGGCGCCGGGAACCCAACGCGCTGATCGGGGTCGACGTGGACGCGGCGGCCTTCTTCGACCGGTTCATCGAACGGGTTGGGTCGTTTGCGCGCGGGTAAGCCTATAGGCCATGAAGATTCGTGTCATCGAAGTCCTGCGCGCGGGATGGGGCGCCGTGCTGCTGACCGCCCCGTCGCAGGTGCTGGACCACATCCACGGGGTGCAGGTCGACCGCAAGGCGCTCATCGTCACCCGGATCCTGGGCGCGCGTCACGTCGCCCAGTCGCTGCTGTCGGGCATCGACCCCGGCCCGGAGGTGCTGGCCGCCGGAGTCTGGGTCGACACGGTGCACTCGATCACCGCGCTCGGCCTGGCGCTGGTCGATCGGCGCCGGGCGCGCGGCGGGTTGACCGACGCCGCCGTCGCGGCGTCGTGGGCGGGCCTGGGCTGGCGCCACTTGCGGGCCGGCAAGGCCAGGACGGACGGCGTCCGCGGGCGCGATCGGTTGGCCCGCACGGTCGTGGGTGCGCTGCCAGGAGGCGGCGGGCTGATGGCGCGGGCGCAGGCGGTCCGCGCCGGACGGACGTAGGCCGCGGGTCGTCGTTTGACCCCCTGAGCGTGGGGTACTGCCACGGTCATGGCTTTCGCCGACTACCAAACCGAGCTGTACGACCAATCGCTGCACGGAAATCAGCCCCAGTACCCGATCAGATTCGATGAGCTGGAGGAGAAGGCGTCGGCGGCGATGCCGCCGAAAGTCCTCGGGTATGTCGCCGGCGGCGCCGGCGACGAGCACACGCAGCGCGCCAACTGCGAGGCCTTCAAGCGGTGGGGCTTGTATCCGCGGATGGGGATTGCCCCCGAGCAGCGCGACATGTCCATCGAATTGTTCGGGATCAGGTTTCCGTCCCCGATCTTCATGGCACCCATCGGCGTCATCGGGGTATGTGACCCGGACGGCCACGGGGACATGGCCTGCGCACGGGCCTCGGTCCGCACGGGGGTCCCGTTCTTCGTGGGAACGCTCACGTCCGACCCGATGGAAGACATCGCCGCCGAGCTGGGCGATACCCCGGCGTTTTTCCAGCTGTATACGCCGCCGAATCGAAAGATGGCCGCCAGCCTGGTGCACCGCGCCGAGGCGGCCGGCTTCAAGGGCATCGCCGTCACCCTCGACACCTGGGTCACCGGCTGGCGCCCGCGTGATCTGAGCGGCGGGAACTACCCGCAGGTGCCCAGCGGCTGCCTGGCCAACTACACCAGCGATCCGGTTTTTCGCGCCGGCCTGAGCCGGGGCGAGGACGCCACCGAGGCGGCGGTGCGCAAGCTGCCGATCTTCGGGGGGCCGTTCCGATGGGACGACCTGGAGTGGCTGCGGTCGGAGACCAGCCTGCCGCTGATGGTCAAGGGCCTCTGCCACCCAGACGACGTGCGCCACGCCAAAGACATTGGTGTCGAAGGCATTTACTGTTCCAACCACGGCGGGCGGCAGGCCAACGGTGGACTGCCGACGCTGGATTGCCTTCCCGGGGTGCTCGAGGCCGCCGACGGTCTTCCGGTGCTGTTCGACTCGGGCATCCGCAGCGGCGCCGACATCATCAAGGCCCTGGCGATGGGGGCGACCGCGGTGGGCATCGGCCGCCCCTACGCCTACGGCCTGGCGCTCGGCGGCGTGGACGGCGTCGTGCACGTGCTGCGCTCCTTGTTGGCCGAGGCGGACCTGATCATGGCCGTCGACGGGTATCCGTCGCTCAAGGACCTGACGCCGGACGCGTTGCGGCCCACCGGATAAAGCACCGTTACTCGTAGCCGCCCTCGAGGTACCAGCGCCGCTGGCGGTAGCACAGTAGAAACGCCCGCTCGCCCTCCAGCAGGACCTGCGCGCGGGCGGTGCGACCCTTTCCCACGTCGGGATCCCACCACCGCTCGTCGACCGGCCACGGTCCCGCCCACCAGTCCAGCCGCTCGTCCCGGCCGTGCATCCTCAGCCCCGCCGGGTCGGCGGAGAACAGCCCCCGGCTCGTCACCCGAACCGGATTCCCTTGGGCGTCAAGCATTTCCACCGGGTCATCGAGCAGCACCGCCGGTGCCGGCTCGGGCAGCCGACCGGGCCACGGCAGTCCCGGGTCGGCCCGCGGAACCGGTTCGTCACCCAGCGGGGTCAACGTGATGCGTTCGGCCGGCCCGCGCCCGCCGGACAGCACCGGCACCCGCACCGCCTCCGGGCCGAGCAGGCCCTGCACCCGCACCAGTGCCCGGCGGGCCCGCAGCCGGTCCTCCTCGCCCAGGCCGCCCCACAGCGGCAACTGCAGCGCCCCCGCCGACACCACCTCGACGGCCTGCAGCCGCAACAGTGTCACCGCGGCCGTCGGGCGAGGGTTGCGCGCGGTCCGGCTGCTCAACCAGCCGTCCAGTTGCCAGCGCACGCGGTCGGCGGTGGCGTCCTCGGTCAACGGCTCGGCGCACCGCCACACCCGGTGCAGTTCTTCGCCGTTGGCGGTGACGGCGTGAATGGCCAGCCGGGTGCAGCCCACCCCGGCGGCCATCAGCGTCCGGTGCAGAGCGGCGGCCAGCGAGCGCCCAGCGAAGGCCGCGGCATCCACCCGGTCGATCGGCGGGTCGCAGTCCAGCACGGCCTCCAGCTCCTCCGGCGGCTCCCGACCGGACGGCCCCCGCTCGGGTTCGCCGCGGGCCAACCGGTGCGCGGTCACCCCGTCGGCGCCGAACCGGGACGCCACGTCGGTGGCCGACAGCGCGGCGAACTGCCCGACGGTGCGAATTCCCATCCGCCACAACAGGTCCGTCAACTCTTCCCGCCCCGGGCCGCACAGGCTGGGCTCGGTGGCGAGCTGGCGGATCGACAGCACCGACAGAAACTTCGCGTCGCCACCCGGCGGGACGACCCGGCCCGCCCGCGCGGCGAAGACAGCGGTGGACAACTGGTCGGCGATCCCGACCTGGCACTCGGCACCGGTCACGGCCACCGCGTCGATCAGCCGTTCGGCGGCGTCGGCCTCGGAGCCGAAATAGCGGGCCGCCCCGCGCACCGGCAACACCAAGAGCCCGGGCCGCAGCACCTCGGCGCGCGGCACCAGGTCGTCCACCGCCGCGATGACCGACTCGAAGAAGCGGGCGTCGCGGTCCGCGTCGGCCGTGGTGACATGCAACTGCGGGCAGCGGGCCGCCGCCTCCCGGCGCCGCAGCCCCCGCCGCACCCCCGCCGCGCGGGCAGCCGCCGAGCAGGCGATCACCCGATTGGCCAACGTGACCGCCGCCGGGGCGGTCGCGGGCAGACCAGCGGCCGCGGCCGCCGCGACCGCGGGCCAATCCATGCACCAGATGGCCAGCACCCGGGAAGCCACCGGAATTCACCCGGCTCGCGCTCGGGCGGTCACCCGTCGTCCCGCACACACCCCGCTGACCTGCAGCCGCACCCGGCTGATCCGCCCGAATCCCGGGCGGCTTCCCGAAGTGAGCTCGTAGCCGCAGACCCGGGCCTCCAGCCGCGTGGGCGCGCCCTGCCAGTCGCCGTCGGTGACCAACACGGTGCACCCCTTGCTGCGGGCCCGCGCCACCACCGCCCGCGCCCGGGTGTGCGGCACCCGGCGCCCGCCCAGACCGAGAACCACCAGATCCATACCGTCGACGAGCACCGCGGCCACCTCCACCGGATCGGTTCCGGGATCCGGTATCACCGCGACCCGGCTCAGATCCGCCCCCATCTCCGCGGCGGCCAGCAGTCCGATGTCCGGCTGGCCGACGATTGCCACGTTGCCGCCTGCCGCCGTTACCGCGGCCACCATGCCCAGCAGCAGCGACCGGGCGCCCGAGAGTACCGCCACCGTCCCGCGCGGCAGGGGCGCCGGCAGCGACTCCGCCAGCCACGGCGGCAACGCCAGCTGGGACTCCGATTCAGGCAGCAGGTCGTCGGCGCGGGCGGGCGCGGGCCCCGGCGCCTTCCCGGCTATCACGGCCATCCGACGGCGCAACGATTCGAGCTGTTCAGCCCGGTTTTCTTGCCGGCGATCGGGGGCGAAAGCCGCAGTCATGACCGCCTCCTACCACCACTCTCGGACGACTATTTTCGAAAGTATGTTCGACTGATTGAGAGTAAACACCCGCCCTCCGACAACCGTCAAGAAACGGGAGGGGCGGCTTTATGCGATCGATACCGGTGGGGCGGATGGGCGTGATGTGGCGACGCTTAGGCGCCCACCGGTCACTCCCACTCGATGGTGCCGGGGGGTTTGCTGGTGATGTCCAGCACCACGCGGTTGACCTCGCGAACCTCATTGGTGATGCGGGTCGAGATGCGCTCGAGCACCTCGTAGGGCACCCGGGTCCAGTCGGCGGTCATGGCGTCCTCGCTGGACACCGGCCGCAGCACGATGGGGTGCCCGTAGGTCCGGCCGTCGCCCTGCACACCGACCGAGCGAACCTCGCCCAGCAGCACCACCGGGCACTGCCAGATCAGGTTGTCCAGGCCGGCGGCGGTGAGTTCCTCGCGCGCAATGGAGTCGGCGCGGCGCAGCGTATCCAACCGCTGCGCGGTGACCTCGCCGACGATTCGGATGCCCAGGCCGGGCCCCGGAAAGGGCTGGCGCGCAACGATTTCCTCCGGCAGGCCCAGCTCCCGCCCGACGGCGCGCACCTCGTCCTTGAACAGCAGCCGCAGCGGCTCGACGAGCTTGAACTTCAGGTCGTCGGGCAGGCCGCCGACGTTGTGGTGGCTCTTGATGTTGGCGGTCCCGCTGCCCCCGCCCGATTCCACCACGTCCGGGTACAGCGTGCCCTGCACCAGGAAATCAACCTCAGACCCGGTGTCGCTCAAGATATCCCGTACCGCGCCCTCGAAGGCGCGGATGAACTGGCGACCGATGATCTTGCGCTTGCCCTCGGGGTTGGTCACCCCCGACAGCGCCTGCAGGAAGGTGTCGGCCGCGTCGACGGTGACCAGGTTGGCGCCGGTGGCGGCGACGAAATCACGCTGCACCTGTGCGCGTTCGCCGGCGCGCAACAGCCCGTGGTCCACGAAGACGCACGTCAGCCGGTCGCCGATGGCGCGTTGCACCAGTGCGGCGGCCACCGCCGAGTCCACGCCGCCGGAGAGTCCGCAGATCGCGTGGCCGTCACCGATCTGTTCGCGCACCTGCTCCACCAGCGCGGTGGCGATGTTGGCCGGTGTCCACTCCGCGCCGAGCCCGGCGAAGTCGTGCAGGAAGCGGCTGAGCACCTGCTGGCCGTGCGGGGTGTGCATGACCTCGGGGTGATATTGCACCCCGGCCAGGCGGCGCGCCCGGTTCTCGAACGCCGCCACCGCCGCGCCCGCGCTGCTGGCGACCACGTCGAATCCGTCCGGTGCGGCGGTGACCGCGTCACCGTGGCTCATCCAGACCGGCTGGGAATTCGGCAAGCCCGAATGAAGTTCGCCGCCAACCACTTTCAGCTCGGTGCGGCCGTACTCGCTGGTGCCGGTGTGGGCGACTGTCCCGCCCAGGGCCTGCGCCATGGCCTGGAATCCGTAGCAGATGCCGAACACGGGCACGCCGAGGTCGAACACCGCGGGGTCGAGCTGCGGGGCGCCCGGCTCGTAAACGCTGGACGGTCCCCCGGAGAGCACCAGCGCCGCGGGCTGGCGGGCCTTGATCTCGTCGATCGATGCGGTGTGCGGGATGACCTCGGAGAAGACCCGCGCCTCCCGGACGCGCCGGGCGATCAGCTGCGCATATTGTGCGCCGAAATCGACGACCAGCACGGGCCGCGGCGAGGGTGTTTCCACGGCAGCCAGCTTAGTCACATCAGGTGGGTCGGCTGCATGATGCCGAACCGGGTGCCCGCGTAGCGCTTCAGGGCCGCCGGGCTGAAGTACACGTGCTGACCGGCGGTGTGCAGATCCCGGAAGCAGCGTTGCAGCGGATGACTCGCATGCACCGCGCCCGCACCGGTCAAGCCGAACGTCGTGTCGACCGCCAGACGCGCCGCACGCATCGCCTGCTGGGCGGCGAGCTGGAAGCCTGCGCGCTGCTGCACCGACGGCGGATCACCGGCGCACGCGGTGTCCCACAGGGCGCCGGCCTCGTCGAGCACAAAGGCGCGCGCGGACCTCAAACCGGCTTCGGCGCGGGCGAACTCGACTTGGGCGGCGGGGTCCTGCGCGAGCGGCTCGAACGTGCCGGCGCGCGTCTTCGCCGGCGCGAGGTCGGCGAATTCGTCGAGTGCGCGCCGCGCGATCCCGAGTGGGACACCGACGAGGCCTACTCCGACGAGCGTGAAGAACGGTAGCCGCCACAGCGGTCCGTCGTGGCGGGCCAACTGGAAGAAGGGGCTGATCGTGTGCTCTTCGGCGATGTGAAGATCTCGGCCGACCACGTCGTTGCTGCCGGTGGCGCGCAGCCCCAGGACGTCCCAGTTTTCGACGATCTCCGCCTGAGCGCGCGGGAAGAACGCGAGGCGCCAGTCCGGGCCCTGCTCGGCGATCATGCGCGGGGTGTCACCGTCGAAGACGAACATTCCGCCCAGCATCCATTCGACGTGGCGACAACCGCTGGCGAACGGCCATCGGCCGTCGACGCCGAACCTCCCATCGCCCTGCGGGACGGCGCGCCCGGTGGGTGCGAACACCGTCGCCGCGAGGAAGTCGGCGTCCGGACCGAACAGAGCTGCGGCGACGGCGGGTTCGAGCCACGCGGTGAACGCGGGCGCGCCGGCACCGATGGCCGCGACCCAGCCCGTCGAACCGTCGGCGTGCGCCAGTCCCTCGATCATCTCGATGAAATCGGTTGGGGTCACTTCGAATCCGCCGAGCGAACGCGGTTGCAGGGCACGGAAGACACCGGCGGCGCGCATCCGCTCGACCAGATCGATCGGCAAGGTGCCGAGCGCCTCGGCCTCGTCGGCGCGCAGTCTGATCTCGGGTGCCAGCGCACCCGCGACATCCGTGGGATGGGCACCTGCCGACAGGGCGGGGCGTGTCGCGGTCGTCATGCCGCGCTCCCTTCTTCTGATACAGTTCACTGTAATAGATACAGGAGAATGTATTCAACTAATGGGATCTGTCAAGGCTCAACCTCCGCGCCGCTACGACTCGACCCGTCGCCGCGAGCAGGCTCGGCGCAACCGGCACGCGGTGCTGGCGGCCGCGCGGCAGCGGTTCCTGGCCCAGGGGTACGCGACGACGACCATCGGCGAGATCGCCCGTGACGCGGGCGTGTCAGTCGAGACGGTGTACAAGGCCTTCTCGACGAAAGCGGGTGTGTTGAAAGCGCTTTTCGATGTGTCCGTGGCCGGCGACGACGAACCGGTCCCGATGGTCGAGCGGGACGTCATCCAGACCGTTGCCAACGCGACCGATGCCGTCGACAAGCTGGAGCTCTACGCCAAGCACCTGGCCGCCAGCATGCCGCGCAGTGCACCGGTCCAGCTGCTCGCGCGCGACGGCGCCGCGTCCTCTCCGGATGCCGCGGAAGTCTGGAAACAGATCAGGGACGAAACCCTGACCGGTATGGCGATGTTCGCCTCCGACCTCGCCCGCACCGGGCAGCTGCGCGTCAGCGCCAGGCAGGCGCGTGACATTTTGTGGACGTATCACGCCCCGGAGCTGTACGAGCTGCTCGTCCTCGAACGCGGTTGGTCCGCGACCCGCTACGGCAAGTTCGTCGCGCGGGCGTGGATCGACGCCCTGCTCGATAAGTGAGCTCTACAGCGCGAAGGCCTGACGCACGGCGCTGACGGTTTGCGGGTCGCCTTGGAAGTCGATGCGCCGCAGCGCCGCCTTGCGCTTGGCTTCGGTCGAACCCAGGCGGGCGTCCACCAGGTCCGCCGCGCCGGCGGTCAGAGTCACCGAAGGTTCACCGTGACCACCGGCTAGGTGGCCCTGGGTCACCGCGAAGTCGAAACGCCGGCCGTCGATCTCGGCCCGGCACGTCGCCTCCAGCCCGGCCGCCTTGCCGGAGTCGAAGCCGAGCAGGATCCCGGCCAAAAACCCGTTGAGCGGTGAAACCACGCCGCCCTCGGCCGGGTCCAACCGGTCCAGGCCGAACAGCGCGACGCTCCTCAAGACGGGCAATGCCCGCTGCCAACCCACGTCACTGAGGGTGTAGACGGTCCGACCGATCGGGGCGGGCAGGTCGGCGCGGTCGACGAGCCCGGCGTCCTGCAGCTCCTTGAGGCGCTCGGCCAACAGATTCGTTGCGATGCCGGGCAGCTCGGCGCGCAGGTCGCCGTAGCGGCGGGGGCCGCCGACCAGCTCGCGCAGGATCAGCAGCGTCCACCGCTCGCCCAGGACGTCGAGCCCCAGCGCAATGGGGCAGTTCTGGTTGTAGGTCCTACGGGTCGCCACCAGGCCATTCTACCAACGACAGACATGATTCTCCACCATTTACTTGATTTATTTGTCTAGTAGCTTTAGCGTCTTGTCCATGAGCGCCGCAGCCCTCTTACGGAACCGCCCCATCCCCGCGCTGGGCGTCATCTGCCTCGGGGTCTTCGTCATCAGCGTCGACGCCACCATCGTCAACGTCGCGCTGCCGACCCTGTCTCGGGAGCTCGACGCCGACACCGCCCAGCTGCAATGGATCGTCGACGCCTACACCCTGGTGATGTCCGGACTGCTGCTCTCCGCCGGCAGCCTCAGTGACCGCTTCGGCAGACGGGGTTGGCTGAACTCCGGACTGGCGCTCTTCGCCGTAACCTCCGCCGTTGCGGCGCATACCGATTCGGCCGCACAGCTGATAGCGGCCCGCGCCGCGATGGGGGTGGGCGCGGCGGTCATCTTCCCGACCACCCTGGGCCTGATCACCAACATCTTCACGGACGCGGCGGCCCGGGCCAAGGCGATCGGCCTGTGGGCGGCGATGGTGGGCGTCGGGGTGGCCGTGGGGCCGATCAGCGGCGGCTGGCTGCTCGAACACTTCTGGTGGGGCTCGATCTTCATGGTCAACATCCCGATCGCGGCGGTGGCCATCGTCGGCGGCATCCTGTTCGTGCCGACCTCGCGCGACCCGGCCGCACCGCGGGTCGACGCCGGTGGCCTGCTCTTGTCGGCGGCCGGGATCACCACGCTGGTCTACACGGTCATCGAGGCACCCACCTGGGGGTGGACCAACGGCCGGACCGCGATCGGGTTCGCCTCGGCCGCAGCGGTTCTGGCCGGGTTCGCGCTTTGGGAGCGGCGCAGCGACCACCCCATGCTGGACGTGTCGGTGTTCGTCGACCGCAGGTTCTCCGGCGGTAGTCTCGCCGTGACCGCCGGCTTCCTGACGTTGTTCGGCTTCATCTTCGTCATCACCCAGTATTTCCAATTCATCAAGGACTACACCGCGTTTCAGAGCGGGGTGCGCCTGTTACCGGTCGCCGCCTCCATTGCGCTGGCCAGCATCGCGGGACCCCGGCTGGTGGAACGGGCGGGCACCACCGCCGTCGTCGCCGCCGGCCTCACCGTCTTCGCGACCGGGCTGGCGTGGGCGTCCACCGCCGACGCCGCCACGCCGTACACCCAGATCGCCACGCAGATGCTGCTGCTCGGCGGCGGCCTCGGCCTGACCGTTTCGCCGTCCACCGAGGCGATCATGGGGTCGTTGTCCGCCGACAAGGCCGGGGTGGGCTCGGCCGTCAACGACACCACGCGCGAACTCGGGGGCACGCTCGGCGTCGCCATCGCCGGCAGCATCTTCGCGTCGGTGTACTCGGGACATCTCGGGGCGGCAGCATTGACCGGGCTGCCCGCCGATGCCATGCGGCGCTCAATGGCGCTCGCGCACAGGGTGATCGAGCAGCTGCCGGCGCAGCGGGCCAGCGGCGTGCGAGCCGCGGTCGACCGTGCGTTCCTGGACGGCCTGCAGGTGAGCTCGTTGGTGTGCGCGGGCATCGCGCTCGGCGCCGCGATCGTCGTCGGCTGGTTGTTGCCGGCACGTCAAACCGAAAGGACAATCCCATGAACACCCGAGTATTGGTGACCGCCGCCACGGGCAGGATCGGCAGCGCGGTCGCCGCCCAACTGTTGGAGAACGACGTCGCCACCAGGGCCGTGGTGCACCGTGAAGATGTGCGCAGCGCACGCCTGCGGGAGCTGGGCGCCGAGGTCGTCGTGGCCGATATGTTTGATATTCAAGCGGTTACGGCCGCGATGGACGGAATCGATAGGTTGTACTTCAACCCGCCGTACCACCCCCACGCGCTCGACAGCGCGGTTGCCTTCGCGGTGGCCGCACGGCGCGCCGGCGTGGAAGCGGTGGTGGCGCTCGGGCAGTGGACGGCCAGCCCGGACCACCCTTCGCTGATGACCCGGCAGGCATGGCTGACCGGCAAGCTGTTCGACCTGCTGCCGGACACCGCCCACGTAGCGGTCGATCCCGGCTACTTCGCCGACAACTATCTGCAGGTTCTGCCCCTCGCCGCGGCGCTGGGAATCCTGCCGGTGCCCACCGGAAAGGGCCGAAATGCACCTCCCTCCAACGAAGACATCGCCCGCGTCGCCGTTGGCGCCCTGCTCGACCCGCACCGTCACAACGGCCGCGGCTATCGCCCGACCGGACCGACCCTGCTATCGGGCAACGAGATCGCCGACGCGGTCGGTGAGGCGCTGGGCCGCCGGGTGCGCCACATCGACATCCCGCCATGGATGTTCATGCGCGCCGTGCGCGTCAACGCCAAACGGCTCGGCGCCGACATGTTCTTCCAGTCCAGCCTGCGGCACTACCTGCCCGAATCCGCCCTCGGCACCTGGGAAGTGGGTGGTCCCACCACACATGTTCGTGACGTCGCCGGCGTCGAACCCGAAGACTTCCTGACGATCGCACGCCGCTACGTCACCGGCCCCGAAACACGGCGCACGGCAGGTAATTTCATCCGGCAACTCGGGGACTTTCTGTTGACGGGCCTCGTACCGATGCACCGCCTGGACAAGTTCGACCGGCTTCAACAACATCCGCAACCCGCACGTCCCCGGCTTTCCGGTCAGTCGGAGCTGTGGCGGGCCGAGCACACCGCACCGGAAAGGATAGGAACGCGATGAACACGAGCACCTATGTCCTCGGCCACGCCGACGTGGAGGTGCGGCGGCTCCTTCTGCAGGGGCGGCTGTACAACGACTACACCGAGCACGCGCTGCGCCTCGCCGGACTGCGCCCGGGCATGCGGGTGCTCGACATCGGTTGCGGCCCCGGCGACGTGTCGTTCGTCGCCGCAGGCCTGGTCGGTCCGTCGGGAAGTGTCCTCGGCGTGGACGCCGCACCCGCGATGGTCGAGCTCGCTCAGCAGCGCGCCACCGAAAAAGGGCTGCGCACAGTGCAATTCACACAGGCCGCCGTCGACGCGATCGAGCTGGACGAACCGGTGGACGCGGTGATCGGCCGGCTGATCCTGATGCACCTGCCCGACCCGGCCGGCACGCTGCGGCACCTGAGCTCCTTTGTCCGCCCAGGCGGCGTCATCGCGTTCTCCGAGAACGACATCACCGCGACGCGCAGCATCCCGGACGTGCCGCTGTTCGGACGGGTGACGGCGGGCATCGTCCGTGCCTTCGAGGCACTGGGCCTGTCCGCGCGGTTCGGCACCACGCTGCACACCGTCTTCGCCGAGGCCGGCCTGGGCACCCCGCGGCTGAGCCAGGGGACGCCCGTCGGCACCGCCGCCGACGCCGACATCCTGGCCTACGCTGCCGAAGTCTGGCGGTTGGTCGCCCCCATCGCGGAGCAAGGCGGCTTCGCCATCGACGAGCTCGCCGACATCGAGGATTTCGTGCCGCTATTCCGCCGGGAGGTGCTGGCGGCCGGAGCCCTCGTCACGATGCCCCCGCTGATCACGGCCTGGGCGGAGGTCCACAGATGAGCGCCACAATCCAGAGCCAGTACTCGACCGGCCTGACCCGGCCCAACATCGAGCGCGCCCTGATGTCCGCCGGCAAAGACCTCGACCGGCTGGCACCCGCCGACCTGGGCACGCTCGAGGACTTCCACACCATGGGCCGCTTCGCCACCAGCCGACTGGTGGATCTGGCGGGCATCACCGGCGAAAGTCGGGTGCTCGACGCGGGCAGCGGGATCGGCGGGACCGCGCGCTACGTCGCCGACCGGTGCGGCTGCACGGTGGCGGCCGTGGACCTCACCGACGAGTACTGCGAAACGAGCCGCTGGCTCAATCGCCTGGTCGGTCTCGACGAAATATCGGTCCGGCAGGCGGACGTCACCAACCTCCCGTTTGCTGACGGCACTTTTGACGTCGTCATCAGCCAGCACGTTCAGATGAACGTCGCCGACAAGGCGCGCCTCTACTCCGAAGCGCACCGGGTCCTGGCTATCGGAGGCCGGATTGCGTTGTGGGACATTACGATTGGAGACGGGGGCACGCTGGATTATCCGCTGCCGTGGGCCGATGAACCCGAGCGCAGCCATCTGGTCAGCCCGGACGGGTTACGCGCAGTCGTCGAGTCCGCCGGATTCGCCGTCGAGCACTGGAACGACCTGACCGGGCAGGCGACCGAATTCATGCAAGCGCTGCTGGCCCAGCCCTCCACCCCGCTGGGTTTGCACACCTTCGTCGACGACTTCGGCCGGAAGGTCGAGAACCTGACCGCCGCGCTGGCGGACGGGCGCCTTCGAGCCGTTCAGGGGGTCGCCGCGGCCGGGCACGGCTGAACGTTTGGCGACAGACATGTCTGCATGGTGGAGTGGGTATCGCTTAACTAGTCTCCAAGGCCAGGAAGCGAGGTCCGCCCGTGCTCGGTCTGCCCGAGAAGGTGCATGCCTGTCTGTTCGACCTCGACGGTGTGCTCACCGATACCGCGAGCGTGCACACCAAGGCCTGGAAGGCCATGTTCGACGACTACCTGTCCGAGCGGGCCAAACGCACCGGCGAGGAATTCGTCCCGTTCGACGCGGCCGACGACTACCGGAAATACGTGGACGGCAAGAAGCGCGAGGACGGCGTCCGGTCGTTTCTGCAGAGCCGCGGGATCGAGCTTCCCGACGGCAGCCCCGACGACGCGGGAGACGCCGAGACGGTCTACGGCCTGGGCAACCGCAAGAACGACATGTTCCAGCGGGTGCTGCGCGAGGACGGCGTCGAGGTCTTCGAGGGTTCGCGGCGATATCTGGAGGCGGTCTCGGCGGCCGGCCTGGCAATTGCCGTGGTGTCCTCGAGCGCCAACACCCGTGACGTCCTGGAGATCACCGGCCTGGACCAGTTCATCCAGAAGCGGGTGGACGGCGTCACGCTGCGCGACGAGCACATCGCCGGTAAGCCGGCGCCGGACTCCTACCTGCGCGGGGCGGAGTTGCTGGGAGTCGAGGCCGGGGCCGCGGCCGTGTTCGAGGACGCGATCTCGGGCGTGCAGGCCGGCCATGCCGGTAACTTCGGCTACGTGGTGGGAGTCGACCGCGTGGGACAGGCCGACGATCTGCGCAGCAACGGCGCCGATGTGGTGGTCACCGACCTCGCCGAGCTGCTGCAGTCATGATCGACGACGAAGCATTCCCCGTTGATCCATGGCACGTCTGCGAAACGAAGCTCGACCTGAACCTGCTGGCCCAGTCCGAATCCCTGTTCACCCTGTCCAACGGGCACATCGGGCTGCGCGGCAACCTCGACGAGGGTGAGCCCTACGGTCTGCCCGGCACCTACCTGAACTCCTTCTACGAAATCCGGCCGCTGCCGTACGCCGAGGCGGGCTACGGCTACCCGGAGGCCGGCCAGACCGTCGTCGACGTCACCAACGGCAAGATCATCCGCCTGCTGGTCGAGGACGAGCCGTTCGACGTCCGCTACGGCGAATTGCTCTCGCACGAGCGGGTTCTCGACATGCGGGCCGGGACGATGACCCGCGGCGCGCATTGGCGCTCCCCCGCGGGCAAGGAGATCAAGCTGGTGTCCACCCGGCTGGTTTCGCTGGCCCAGCGCGGTGTCGCCGCCATCGAATACGTCGTGGAAGCGGTCGGCGATTTCGTTCGCGTGACGGTGCAGTCCGAACTGGTCACCAACGAGGACCAACCCCAGACCTCGGGTGACCCGCGGGTATCGGCCATTCTGGAGAGCCCGCTGGTGGCCGTCGACCACGAACACACCGAGACCGGGGCGCTTCTCATGCACCGCACCCGCAGCAGCGCCCTGATGATGTCGGCCGCGATGGACCACGAGATCGACGTTCCCGGCCGCGTCGAGTTCAGCACCGACGCCCGCGAAGATCTGGCGCGAACCACGGTGATCTGCGGGCTGCGCGCCGGGCAGAAGCTGCGCATCGTCAAGTACCTGGCGTATGGCTGGTCGAGCATGCGCTCGCGCCCGGCCCTGCGCGACCAGGCGGCCGCCGCCATCCACAGCGCCCGCTACACCGGGTGGCAGGGGCTGCTGGATTCGCAGCGGGCCTACCTGGACGACTTCTGGGACAGCGCGGACGTCGAGGTTGAGGGCGACCCGGAATCCCAGCAAGCGGTGCGGTTCGGGCTTTTCCACCTGCTGCAGGCCAGCGTGCGCGCCGAGCGCCGCGCGATCCCGGCCAAGGGGCTCACCGGAACCGGCTACGACGGCCACGCCTTCTGGGACACCGAAAGTTACGTGTTGCCCGTGCTCACCTACACCGCACCGCATGCGGTGGCCGACGCGCTGCGGTGGCGGGCGTCGACCCTGGACCTCGCCAAGGAGCGCGCGGCCGAGCTGGGTCTGCAGGGCGCCGCCTTCCCGTGGCGGACCATTCGCGGGCAGGAGTGCTCGGCCTACTGGCCGGCCGGCACGGCAGCCTGGCACATCAACGCCGACATCGCCATGGCCTTCGAGCGGTACCGCATCGTCACCGGCGACGAGGAACTGGAGAAGAATTGCGGCCTCGCGGTGCTCGTCGAGACGGCCCGGCTCTGGCTCTCCCTCGGCCATCACGACCGGCACGGCGTCTGGCACCTCGACGGAGTCACCGGCCCCGACGAGTACACGGCGATCGTGCGCGACAACGTGTTCACCAACCTGATGGCCGCGCACAACCTGCGCACCGCCGCCGACGCCTGCAACCGCCACCCCGAGGTGGCGGAGTCGATGGGCGTCACCACCGAGGAGACGGCCTGCTGGCGCGACGCGGCCGACGCCGCGAACATTCCCTACGACGACGGCCTGGGGGTCCACCAGCAGTGCGAGGGGTTCACCACCCTCGCGGAATGGGACTTCCAAGAGAACCACGACTATCCCCTGCTGCTGCACGACCCGTACGTACGGCTCTACCCGGCGCAGGTGATCAAGCAGGCGGACCTGGTGCTGGCGATGCAGTGGCAGAGCCACGCCTTCACGCCGGAACAAAAGGCGCGCAACGTCGATTACTACGAGCGGCGCATGGTTCGCGACTCGTCGCTGTCCGCCTGCACCCAGGCGGTGATGTGCGCCGAGGTCGGGCACCTGGAATTGGCGCACGACTACGCCTACGAGGCCGGCCTGATCGACCTGCGCGACCTGCACCACAACACCCGCGACGGCTTGCACATGGCGTCGCTCGCCGGCGCCTGGACGGCGCTGGTGGGCGGCTTCGGCGGCCTGCGCGACGACGAGGGCATCCTGTCGCTGAATCCCGCGCTGCCCGACGGTATTTCGCGGTTGAGGTTCCGGCTCCGTTGGCGCGATTTCCGGATTACCGTCGACGTGAACCATTCCGACGTCACCTACACGGTGCGCGACGGACCGGGCGGCCAACTCACCATCCGGCACGCGGGTGAGGAGATCACCCTTAGCACCGATGCGCCGAAAACCATTGCGGTACAACCCCGTAAGCCGCTGCTGGCGCCGCCGCAGCAGCCGCCGGGCCGCGAGCCACTACATCGCCGGTCGCTGTCCCGCAACAAGTGATCGTCAGCCGGATTTGAGGATCCGCCCCACCTCGGCGCCCACCGCCTGCCTTACCTCGTCGTCGGTCAGCTCGTCGATCCCGGTCGCCGAGCGCAGGATCGGCGCAAACAGCCGCCAACCGAATTGCAGCGCAAGGGCATTGGCGACGGCCAGGCGCGCGTCGATCTCGTTGTCGTGAAGCGGGCGCACCCAGCCGAGTAGCGTCGCGATGTTGGGGAAGCGCTTCTGCAACTGCCCCGCCGGATACCCGTCGAGCACCGTGCGGGCCATGACCCGCATCTGCCGGTCGAGGGCCCGGTCCAGGACGTCGGCCGGCGCCTCCTCACTCAGCAGGGCGCTCAGGTTGGCACCGAGGTGATCGAGCACCGCGCCGACCAGATTCTCCTTCGTGCCGAAGTGACGAAACACCAGCCCGTGGTTGACGTTGGATCGCGCGGCGATGTCGCGGATCGACGTCGCGGCCGGGCCGCGTTCGGCGAACAGGTCGGTGGCGGCCTCCAGGATCGCCGCAGCGACCTCGGCCCGCCCGGTGGGCATGTTGGCGCGGCCACTTGCGGAACGTGTAGTCATGTGACTACAGTACTCGATGTAGTCAGTTGACTACACCCCTTTCACACGAGGATTGATGAAAATGATCGGTCAGATAACCGTCACCAAGCTGGGCAGCCGCATCGGCGCGCGGGTGGACGGGGTGCGCCTCGGGGGCGACCTCGACCCGGATGCGATCGAGAAGATCCGCCTGGCGCTGCTGGCCCACAAGGTGATCTTCTTCCGTCACCAGCACCACCTCGATGACCAGCAGCAACTGGCGTTCGCCGGGCTGCTGGGCACGCCGGTCGGCCATCCGGCCGCCGAGGTGCTGGCCGCCAAGAACGCGCCGGTCATCACGCCGATCAACTCCGAATACGGCAAGGCGACCCGCTGGCACACCGACGTCACGTTCGTCGCGAACTATCCGGCGGCGTCGATCCTGCGGGCGGTCAACCTGCCCCGGTATGGCGGGTCGACGCTGTGGGCCAACACCGCGGCCGCCTACGAGCACCTGCCGGAGCCGCTCGCCTGGCTCGTCGACGACCTGTGGGCGGTCCACACGAACCGCTATGACTACATCACCGCTGAGGCGATGACCGACGCGCAGCGCGCGTTCCGCCAGGCCTTCGAGAAGCCGGATTTCCGCACGGAGCATCCCGTGGTGCGGGTGCACCCGGAGACCGGTGAGCGCACGCTGCTACTGGGAGATTTCGTGCGCGGGTTCGTTGGCTTGGACAACTACGAATCGACGGTGCTCTTCGATTTGCTGCAACGGCGAATCACCGTACCCGAGAACACCATTCGGTGGAACTGGGCGCCGGGCGACGTGGCCATCTGGGACAACCGGGCCACCCAGCATCGCGCCATCGACGACTACGACGACCAGCCTCGGCTGATGCACCGCGTCACCCTGATGGGCGACGTGCCGTTCAACGTGCACCGGCAACGCAGCCGGGTGGTCAGCGGCGCCCCGCTCGAGGCGATCGCAAGCTAGGCGGAGCCGAGCGCCGCGGGTCGCCGACCGACCAACCAACGAGGCGATCGCAAGCTAGGCGGAGCCGAGCGCCGCGGGTCGCCGACCGACCAACCAACGAGGCGATCGCGAGCTAGCCGGCCGAGGGCACCGGGGTGATCGGCAACCAGCGCAGCGCGCCGGGCGCGGTGGCCGGCACCACCGGGTGCTCCGGGGCGATCGGGTCCAGCCGGCGGTAGGGCTCGCCCTGCGCTGGGCGCCGATCGTTCTCGCCCTTGTTCGGCCACAGCGAGGCGGCCCGTTCGGCCTGCGCGGTGATGGACAGCGACGGGTTGACGCCAAGGTTCGCCGAGATCGCGGCGCCGTCCACCACGAACATCGTGGGGTAGCCGTAGACGCGGTGATAGGGGTCGATCACGCCGTGTTCGGCGTTGTCGCCGATCGCCGCGCCGCCGAGGAAGTGGGCGGTCAGCGGGATGTTGAACAGCTCACCCCAGGTGCCGCCGGCCACCCCGTCGATCTTTTCGGCGATGCGCCGGGTGACCTTGTTCCCGACGGGATTCCAGGCCGGGTTGGGGTCGCCGTGCCCCTGCTTGCTGGTGTACCAGCGGATGCCGAGCTTCCCGCGTTTGGTGTAGGTGGTGATCGAGTTGTCCAGGTGCTGCATGACCAGGGCGATCAGGGTGCGCTCGCTCCACTGATGGACGTTGAGCATCCGCATCATGCGGCGCGGATCCTCGCGGGCCTGGTCGAGCAACTGCTTCCAGCGCGGCGTGTCGGTGCCCTCCGGACCGGTGCCGTCGGTCATCAGCGTCTGCAGCAGCCCCATCGCGTTGGACCCCTTGCCGTAGCGGCAGGGTTCGACGTGGGTGTCGGCGGTGGGGTGAATCGACGACGTGATGGCCACCCCGTGCGTCAGGTCCAGTTTCGGGTCGACCTCGAGCTTCCCGGCGCCGACGATGGACTCGGAGTTGGTGCGGGTCAGCACGCCGAGCCGCTCGGAGAGCCGCGGCAGCTTGCCCTTGTCGCGCATCTTGAACAGCAGATGCTGCGTTCCCCAGGTGCCCGCGGCCAGGATCAGGTGCGTCGCGGTGTACGTGCGCCGGTCCCTGCGCAGCCAGCTTCCCGTGCGCACCGTGCGGACCTCCCACACCCCGTCGGAGCGCTGCTGGAAGCCCTTGACCGTCGTCATCGGAATGACTTGCGCCCCAGCCGATTCGGCGAGGCCGAGGTAGTTCTTCAGCAGCGTGTTCTTGGCGCCGTAGCGACAGCCCGTCATGCAGCAGCCGCATTCCAGGCAGCCGGTGCGCTCCGGTCCCGCGCCGCCGAAATAGGGGTCCGGCACGGTTTTGCCGGGGGTCTTGGTGCCGCCGGGGCCGAAGAACACCCCGACCGGGGTGGACACGAAGGTGTCGCCGCAGCCCATCTCGTCGGCGACTTCCTTGAGGACCCGGTCGGCGTCGGTGAAGGTCGGGTTCTTGACCACCCCGAGCATCCGTTTCGCCTGCTCGTAGTGCGGCATCAGCTCGTCGCGCCAGTCGGTGATGTGCGACCACTGCCGGTCTTTGAAGAACGGCTCCGGCGGCACGTAGAGCGTGTTGGCGTAGTTCAGGGAGCCGCCGCCCACCCCGGCGCCGGCCAAAATCAACACGTTCTTCAAGGGGTGGATCCGCTGAATGCCGTAGCAACCCAGCCTCGGCGCCCACAAGAACTTGCGCAGGTCCCAGGACGTCTCGGCGAAGTCCTCGTCGGCGAAGCGCCGCCCGGCCTCCAATACGCCTACGCGGTAGCCCTTTTCGGTCAGCCGCAGCGCGCTCACGCTGCCCCCGAAACCCGAACCGATGATCAGAACGTCGTAATCCGGCCTCATCGCACCAGTATGGCCTTACTCACGGGTAACGAGCCAGTGCCCCCGGCCTCAGCTTCCGACGGTCAGCCCGACCTTCTGGAACTCCTTGAGGTCGCAATAGCCGGCCTTGGCCATCGACCGGCGCAGGCCACCGACCAGGTTCAGCGAACCGAACGGGTCGTCGGAGGGCCCGTTGAGCACCCGCTCCAGCGGCGGGCGCTCGCCCAGCGCGATCTGCAGCAACGCCCCGCGCGGCAACGACGGGTGCGCCGCCGCGGCCGGCCAGAACCAGCCCTCGCCGAGCGCCTCGGCGGACTCGGCGAGCGGGGTGCCGAGCACCACCGCGTCGGCGCCGCAGGCGATCGCCTTGGCCAGCTCGCCGGAGGTGTGGATGTCGCCGTCGGCCAGCACGTGCACGTAACGACCGCCGGTCTCGTCGAGGTATTCGCGCCGCGCGGCGGCGGCGTCGGCGATGGCGGTCGCCATCGGCACGCTGATGCCCAGCACCTCGTCGCTGGTGGTGACGCCGCGGGTGGAGCCGTAGCCGACGATGACGCCGGCGGCGCCGGTGCGCATCAGGTGCAGCGCGGTGCGGTGGTCAAGCACCCCGCCGGCCACCACCGGGACGTCGAGCTCGGAGATGAAGGTCTTCAGGTTCAGCGGTTCCCCATCGCTGGCCACTCTTTCCGCGGAGACGATGGTGCCCTGGATGACCAGCAGGTCGATGCCGGCCTGCAGCAGCACCGGGGTGAGCGCCTGCGCGTTCTGCGGGCTGACCCGCACCGCCGTGGTCACCCCGGCCTCCCGGATGCGCGCCACCGCGGCCCCCAGCAGGTCGGGGTTCAGCGGGGCGGCGTGCAGTTCCTGCAGCAGCCGGATCGAGGCGGACGGTTCGGGCTCCTTGCTGGCGGCCTCGACGAGCTGGGCGATCTTGCCCTCTACGTCGGCGTGCCTGCCGATCAGGCCCTCGCCGTTGAGCACACCCAGCCCGCCCAGCCGGCCGAGCTCGATGGCGAACTCCGGCGACACCAGCGCGTCGGTCGGGTGGGCCACCACCGGGATCTCGAAGCGGTAGGCGTCCAGCTGCCAGGTTGTCGACACGTCCTGCGACGACCGGGTGCGCCGCGACGGCACGATGCTGACTTCGCTCAGTTCATAGGTGCGACGGGCGTTGCGGCCCATCCCGATTTCGACCATCCCAGCCTCAGCGCGCAAAGTAGTTAGGCGCTTCGACGGTCATGGCGACGTCGTGCGGATGGCTTTCGCGCAGCCCGGCCGAGGTGATCCGGACGAACTGCGCCTGCTGCAGCGCCTCGATCGTGGGCGATCCGGTGTAGCCCATCGCGGCGCGCAGACCGCCGGTGAGCTGATGGATCACCGAGGACAGCGGTCCGCGGAACGGCACCCGGCCCTCGATTCCCTCGGGCACCAGCTTGTCCTCGCTCAACGCGTCGTCGGCGAAGTAGCGGTCCTTGGAGTACGACTTCGCCCCTCCCCTGCCCTGCATGGCGCCCAGTGACCCCATGCCGCGGTAGCTCTTGAACTGCTTGCCGTTGACGAAGATGAGCTCGCCGGGGGCCTCGGCGGTGCCGGCCAGCAGCGAACCCAGCATGGCGGTCGAGGCGCCGGCGGCCAGGGCCTTGGCGATGTCGCCGGAATACTGCAGTCCGCCGTCGGCGATCACCGGCACGCCCGCCGGTCCGCAGGCCGCCACGGCCTCCAGGATCGCCGTGATTTGTGGCGCGCCGACCCCGGCCACCACCCGGGTGGTGCAGATCGAGCCCGGTCCCACGCCGACCTTGACCGCGTCGGCGCCGGCGTCGACGAGCGCCAGGGCCGCCGACCGGGTGGCGACGTTCCCGCCGATCACCTCGACCTTTTCGCCCACCTCGGCCTTGAGCTTGCCGACCATGTCGAGCACCAGCCGGTTGTGCGCGTGCGCGGTGTCCACGATCAGGACGTCGGCCCCGGCGTCGACCAGCATCATCGCGCGCACCCAGGCGTCGCCGCCGACGCCCACGGCGGCGCCCACCAGCAGCCGGCCGTCGCTGTCCTTGGTGGCCAGCGGGTGCTGTTCGGTCTTGACGAAGTCCTTGACGGTGATCAGCCCGGTGAGCCGGCCGTGGCCGTCGACGACGGGCAGCTTCTCGATCTTGTTGCGGCGCAACAGGCCCAGCGCCGCGTCGGCGCTGACCCCTTCCTGGGCGGTGATCAGCGGGGCCTTGGTCATCACCTCGGCGACCTTGCGGGTCTGGTCCACCTCGAAGCGCATGTCGCGGTTGGTGATGATGCCGACCAGCGCGCCGACGTCGTCGACCACCGGCAGGCCCGAGATCCGGAACCGGGCGCACAGCGCGTCGACCTGCGCCAGGGTGTTGTCCGGCCGGCAGGTGACCGGGTCGGTGACCATGCCGGCCTCCGAGCGCTTGACCATCTCGACCTGTCCGGCCTGCTCGGCGACGGGCAGATTGCGGTGCAGCACACCCATGCCGCCCGCCCGGGCCATGGCGATGGCCATCCGCGACTCGGTGACCGTGTCCATCGCCGAACTGACCAGCGGCACTTTGAGCCTGATCTTCTTGGTGAGCTGGCTGGACGTGTCGGCGGTGGCGGGAACCACGTCGGAGGCGGCGGGCAGCAGCAGGACGTCGTCGAAGGTGAGGCCGAGCATCGCGATCTTGTGCGGGTTGTCACCCCCGGTCGGCACGGGGTCGTCGATCAGTCCCCGAATTTGGGGGTCGCGCACGTAGGGGCTACCGACGAGGTCGGAACTGTCTTCCAGGTGGGACATGCCACGGGTCATCGGTGGGGCCCTCCATACGATGCGGCGCGAGACCCCCATCCTATCGGCTCGCCCGCCGCCCGGACCCCTGCCGGGGGGCGCGCCGCGGACGGCAAACGCCCCGGAAACGACGGGCGGCTTGCCTGCTGGCGTTATCCCGGCCCGGCTGCGTAGGCTAGTGTGCGTGCGCGATCACCTCCCACCGGGTTTGCCGCCCGACCCCTTCGCCGACGACCCCTGCGATCCGTCGGCTGCGCTGGAAGCCGTAGAGCCGGGGCAACCCCTGGACGCCCAAGAGCGGATGGCGGTCGAGGCGGACCTCGCCGACCTGGCTGTTTACGAGGCACTGTTGGCGCACAAGGGGATTCGCGGACTCGTGGTGTGCTGCGACGAATGTCAGCAGGATCACTACCACGACTGGGACATGCTCCGCGCGAACTTGTTGCAGCTGCTGATCGACGGCACCGTCCGCCCGCACGAGCCCGCCTACGACCCCGAGCCGGACGCCTATGTCACGTGGGATTACTGCCGGGGATACGCCGACGCGTCGCTCAACGAGGCCACCTCGGACGCGGACGGGTACCGCCGCTAGACCGCTAGGGATTGTTCGGCGTCACCGCCGGCGGCGTCGACGTCTGCCCGTGGTGCCGGTGCTTGCTCCACGACTGACTCGGCGACGGCGTGACTGACGGGATCGGCGAAGCTTCGGAGGGCGTGGTGGCCGCCGTCGGAGCCGCGGTGGTCGGGGTCGACCACGCCGAAGGCGTGCTCGCCGGGAGCGGCAGCGTCGCATTCGGGTTGCGCGATTGAACCCTGACATTCAACAGCTTCAGCTGATTCGTCAGCTCCTGTTTGCTGGCCGGGTCCTCGATCGACTGGACCAAGCTACTCACCTCGGTGAGCTGATTCTGCGCCTGGTCCCATTGGCCCCGGTCGATCGACTCCTGCACCTTGGCCAGGTCGGCCCGGGCGGACAGCAAGGCCTGATGCTTTTCGTTGACGCGCGGCTGATCGAAGAACATCGCGTGCAGCCCGTGCAGCGGGGTCCCCGGACGCGCCTCGACCACCATCGCGCCGAAGCCGCTCATCACCAGCAGCGCCGCGGCGACCGATCCGATCGTCGCCAGGCCGCGCCGGCCGCGGCGACGGTCGGCCAGGCCGGTGCGCAGGGCGTCGACGGCCTCCTCGGCCGACACCAGCGCGCTGGCCGGTGGCCACCGCAGGTTGTCGCGCCAGTCCTCCAGCAGCGTGGCCATCGCGTCGATGTCGGGGTCGCCGACGTGCACCGGCCGCCGCTCGGCGAGCGCGTCGAGAAGCAGGTCGGTGCGGGCGAATTCGTCCAGGGGTTCAGGCACAGTCACCTGCCGCGATCATTTCGGACTTCAGCCGGGACAGCGCACGGTGCTGGGCCACCCGGACCGCTCCCGTGGTGCTGCCGACGGCGGACGCGGTCTCCTCGGCGGACAAGCCGACGACGACACGCAGGATCAGGATCTCGCGCTGCTTGGCGGGCAGGATTTCGAGCAGTTCGCTCATCCGGCTGACCGAATCGGCTTCGATGGCCCGCTGTTCGGGACCCGCGTCGGACGACCAACGCTCGGGGATGACCTCGGTCGGATAGGACAGATCACGGCCGGCGGCCCGATGGGCGTCCGCGACCTTGTGCGCCGCGATGCCGTACAGGAAGGCGAGAAAGGGACGCCCTCGGTCCCGGTAGCGCGGCAGCGCCGTGATAGTCGCCAAGCACACCTCCTGTGCCACGTCATCCGCTGACAGCCCACCCCGCTCGACTGTCCCGACTCGCGCGCGGCAATAGCGCACGACAATCGGACGGATGGTCTCCAGCACCTCCCGTAGTGCGTTACTGTCCCCCGCCACGGCCTTGGCAACCACAGCGTCGAGACGATCCCCTTGAATTGTCATCGACGGCGGTATCTCCAACGTTACGAACCGGACACATCGCGAACTAGCCGGGCTAACTTACGAAATGACAATAACGGCCCGGAGGCCATTTCAAGCGGAACGCCACGTCGCACCGGCGCGCCGGACTTGGCCTGCGCAGACATCGCGAATTTCGTGCAGCTGTTGTGTCGAAACGGTGACGCTACCGAGATCAATCAGCAAGCACGCCAACGCCCAACGAAGCGGGACCAGCCCGAGCCGGCCGGTGGCGTCCAGCGCCGCCTCCGCCACCGCCCGCGCGCGCTCGACGTCCCCGGCGCTGCACAGGGCCGCCGCCAGCACCACCTCGCTCTTGACCGCGTGCCGCGCTGACGGGACGGCCATGGCACCCGCAAGCTCCACCGCTTCGTTCGCATGGCGGACGGCGGTTTCGCCGTCGCCGCGGGCCATCGCCAGCTCGGCGGCGACCCACCCGCGGCGCACCGGCTGCCGCTCGGGCACCGGCCCGGCATCCAGCTCGGAGTCCGCGCGGCCCAACAACGCCGCCGCCGCCGCGAAGCGACCGACACCCAGCGCGTCGGCGGCCAGCCCGATCAGAGCGTCGACCCGCGCCTCGGCGGTCCCGTCGTCCCTGCCGGCCAGCGCGAGTGCACGCCCATCCCACCCGCGTGCCAGCGTGTGCCAACCGAGTTGGCGCAGGAAGGATCCCTGCGTGCTGTGGGCCAGCGACGCCAGCCGGCCGGCGGGGGCTTCGCGCCGCAGCGCCGCCAGATCCCGGTACGCGCTGCCGTAACGGCCCTGCCCGCCCGCCGCGACGGCGCGCAGCCATAACTCCTCCGGCGTGACCGCGGTCGGCAGCGGCCAAGTACCGGGCCGGCCGCCGAAGGCGGCGGCGTGCAACTCTCCGCCAATCACGGAAGTGTGACGAGTTTCAATCACGACGATAGGAGTAAACAGTTTGTGCTGTTCGCGTTACCGAACTGTTAATCACAATAGGTCCTGTACTAATCGTGGCCGGCCCCGCACAGGCCCGTGAGCTGGGAAATTTGGTTTCGGTCAACTGCCTGGTAGCACGGTGCGTGTTTCGACAATGGGTGGCAGATGAACGCGGCGTTAATTCTTTTATAACCATTACATACTTTGTCGGGCTAAGTGGCTATTGACGCAAATTCACCGCCCGCCCTAACGTCTACGCATGACGGGTAGTCATCGGTGACGCCACTTCAATTCAGTTGCACAATCGCTTCGCGAACCTGACCTTACTGGGCGTGCCGTGCAGAGAGGGAAACACCAATGCCACAGCCGGAGCAGCTACCTGGACCCAACGCCGACATCTGGAACTGGCAATTGCAGGGCTTGTGCCGCGGCGTTGACTCGTCGATGTTCTTTCATCCCGACGGTGAGCGCGGCCGGGCCCGCATGCAGCGCGAGCAGCGCGCCAAAGAAATGTGCCGCCAGTGCCCGGTAATTCAGGAGTGCCGTTCCCACGCGCTCGAAGTCGGTGAGCCCTACGGGGTTTGGGGCGGCTTGTCCGAATCGGAGCGCGACATGTTGCTGAAGGGCGACATCGGCCGCACGCGCGGCATCCGCCGCTCGGCCTAGCGGTTCATCAATCGTCACAAGGGGCAGCACACCTTTCGCACGACGCGGTTGAACGATTCGCCGTCTCGGTCCGTGTATCAGTCATGGGCTTGGCCGCGGCTGGCTGAATCCAATTTCGGGCGTTCCGTCGTGCAGAGGAGCCCGCGTCGGTTCGCTCACGCGCACAGGAGGTGCCGTGAAGCAACGATTACTCGCAGCAGTGACCGCCCTGGGACGACAGGAATGGCTGGACCGGCCGAGCTACCGCCTCGAGCACGCCCTGACGCTTCTCTTCGCGGCCATGGGCCGACATCGTGACCGGGTCAGCAATGCGCTGCACGGCACCTGGCTCGGCCATCCGCTGCATCCCGCGCTGACGTCGGTGCCGACGGGAGCGGTCACGACGACGGTCGCGATGGATGCGGCTTCCATGCTCTCGGGAAGTGGCGCGCAATGGCGCGACGCGTCGAGGTTCGCGTTGGGTGTCGGCCTCGCCGGGAGCGTCGGGGCGGCCGCGACCGGTTTGACGGACTGGCAACACACGCATGAGCAATCGCGACGGGTCGGCGTTGTCCATGGCTTGCTGAACGGGGTCGCGACGAGCCTGTACGCGTTGTCGTGGCGGGACCGCCGCAACGGTCGCCATCGGCGCGGGATGGCTTGCAGTGCGCTTGGCTACGGCATCACCCTGAGTAGCGGCTATCTGGGCGGAGCTCTGGTATACGGATCGGGAGCCGGGGTGGACCGCTCGGGCGCTCGGCTCAGTGGCGCCCGCTGGACGCCGGTGTTGCCGGCAACGGCCCTGGACGGCCAGCCGCAGCGGGTCGAGGTGGACGGCATCGGCGTGGTTCTCTACCGCACCGACGACCAAGTCCTGGCCGTCGGTGCGCGCTGCCCCCACCTCGGTGCGCCGATGGACGACGGCTGGATCGATCGCGGTCGCATCGTTTGTCCGTGGCATGGCTCCCGCTTCGCCTGCGAATCGGGGGAAGTGCTGCGCGGACCGGCGACGGCAACACTGCCGCGTTACCCGGTCCGGATCCGCGACGGATTTGTGGAGGTGCGGGGAGGGGTGCAATGAATGCCTACGAAGTGCTTTTCGAACACCACAGGGTCTTGCGGGGGCTGTGCGAGACGATCACCGCGCTACCCCCGGATTGCGACGAACGCCACGACGCCCTCGACGAGTTGTTGATCGAGCTCGACATCCACATGCGGATCGAGGACGACCTGTTCTATCCGGCGGTGTCGGAGGCCAGCACGCTGGTGGCCATCGCCCACGCGGAGCATCGCCAGGTCTGGGATCAGCTGGCGGTGCTACTTCGGACCTCGCCGACCGTGCCGCAATACGAGGGCGAGTGGCACTCGTTCGTCACGGTCCTGGACGCCCACGCCAGCGAAGAGGAACGCGATTTGTGCCCGCCCCCAATAGATTTGAGCGCCGAGATGCTCGATGCACTCGGAGATCGAATGGTCGAGCGCATCACCCGGTTGCGTCGATCCACCCTCAATAAGCTTCGCGTCCGAGGCCGCGCCGCCCTGTTGAGTTCGCTTTAGTCGTTTGGACCGCGACCAATCGGGGTACGACCGGCCCATGAATAAGGGCGTATCCTTCGCGGCCGTGGCGCTTGCCGCCACCATCGCACCGTTGGCAGCATGCTCAAACCAGCAAGGTGGCCAATCCGCCACGTCGACATCCTCCAGCGCGCCCCCCGGCACCGAGCGGATGACCACGCAGTTGAAGAGCGCCGACGGAAACCAGGTCGGCACCGCCACCATCGATTTCGCGAACGGGTACGCGACCGTGACCGTGGAAGCCGGGCCAAACCAAGTCCTGAGCCCGGGTTTTCACGCGCTCATGGTTCACGGGGTCGGCAAATGCGAGGGAGACTTCGAGTCCGCGGGATCGGTCTACCAGGCGCAGGGTCACACCGGCTTTCCGGCCAGCGGCGACCTGACCGCGTTGCAGGTGCGCAACGACGGCTCGGCGAAACTCGTCACCACCACCAGCCTGCTCACCGCCTCGGACCTGAGGAACAGCTCGGGCACCGCGCTGATCGTCCACCAGAACGCGGACAACCTGAGCGGGGCTTCGACCGGTGAGTCGGGCAAGCGGGTGGCCTGCGGTGTGCTCGCCGCGGCGTCCGCGACGACGACGTCGTCGACCTCGACGACGACCAGCGTCACGACGATCACGACGACGACCGAAGTGCCGCCGCCGTCCACCAGCACGAGCACCGTCACCGTCACCAGCAGCCCGGCGTACACGTCCACGCCGATTACAACTGTGACGACGACTCCGCCCAGCCTTCCGCCCGGAACCCGCTGACACATAAACCTCTGCGACGACTCGCCGAGACGCCCGCGGTGGTTTATGCCTTGAGAGCAGCCGAACGCTCCTAGTCTTCTGACATGCAGACGGTGCTCTTCACGCTCGGCTTGGTCCTTTTTCTCATCGGCCTGCTCACCGGATTCGCCATCCCGGCACTGAAGAACCCGCGGATGGCGCTGTCGAGCCACCTCGAGGCCGTCCTCAACGGGATGTTCCTCGTGCTACTCGGCCTGCTGTGGCCACACATCCACCTGCCCAACGCCTGGGGGATCACGGCGGTCGTACTGATCGTGTACTCCGCCTACACGAACTGGCTGGCGACCCTGCTCGCCTCGGCGTGGGGCGCCGGGCGCCGACTCGCGCCGATCGCGGCGGCCGATCACGAGACCTCGCCGGCAAAGGAACGGATCGTGAGCTTTCTGCTGGTGTCACTCGCGGTGGCAATCGTGGTGGGCGTGGGCATCGTCATCGCGGGGCTCTGACGCGGGGAAGCCCCCTTCGGCTTCGATTACCGCCCCTGCCCCGCGCCGTGTACGTCGGGAGTGCGGACATGCTCGGGGCGGAAGCCGCGCCCGACGAATATCGGTGGAATCGCCTGCAGCGGGCCCCAACCCACGATCTTCGGAACGCGGATCGGGGACAAATCCCCGCTCAAGTTGGGCGCTACCGCCCTGTCCTGAATCAACACCTGAAAAGCCTGAACAATCCGGGCGGGCAGCTCCCGTCTGCGCTGCACCTTCGCGAGGTCGGCGTCGGTTACCCGACCTTCGCGCAGCGGGGCGAACAGAATGTTGGCAGCGGCCACCGCGTCGGCGATCGCGAGGTTGATGCCGACCCCACCGGCCGGCGACATGGCATGTGCGGCGTCGCCAATGCAGAGCAGTCCCGTACGCCACCATGTCTCGAGACGGTCCACCCGCACATCGAGCTCGCTGGTGTCGTCCCACGAGCTCAAGTCGTTGACGCGGTCACGAAGCCGCGGCTGCGCGGTGACGATCCGTTCCTTGAACTCCTCCAATGATCCGCCGCGAGGGTTCGAACCCTTGGGCATCAGGTAGGCGACCTGCCAGTAATCACCCCGGTAGATCATGGCCATCATCAGGCCCTTACGGAGCACCGCGAACAACTCTTCGGGGTCGCCGGGGCGCCATTTCAGTCGGAACCACAGCACGTCCATCGGCGAGTGCGCCGCCGCGGTCCGCAGGCCCGCCGCGGCACGCACGGCGGACTTGCGCCCGTCGGCGGCCACCACCAGATCGGCCCGCACCTCCAATTCCGGCGTGCGCACCCCGACCACCCGATCTCCATCGAAGATCAGGTCGGTGACTTCGGCATTGCGGATCAAGTTGAATTCCGGGTAGGCAGAAGCCTTTTCAGCGATGAAGTCGAGGAAGTCCCACTGCGGCATCATTGCGATATAGGGCTGCTTGAAGCCGAGTCGTCTGAGCACGCTGAAGTTGCCGAAGGTGCGAATCGAGCCGTCGGTGTCGAAGGCGACACGGTCGATCTTGGTGTGCGGTAGGCGGAGGAACTCGTCGATGAACCCCAGCTCGTCCATGATCCGCAGGGTGGTCGGGTGCACGGTGTCACCGCGGAAGTCGCGCAGGAAGTCGTTGTGCTTTTCCAGGACAACGACCGGGATACCAGCGCGGGCGAGCAGGAGCGCGTGCACGAGGCCGGCCGGCCCGCCGCCGGCGACGCAGACCCGGGTCTGAAGAACTCGCGTCATGTACGGACACTCCTAACGGAGTATGAAATACAATTGCAGCATACATAAGGTAACGTATCACAGCGGCGGAGGAGGCGGAATGGTCCGACCGGTGTCGACACCACAAGTGGTGGACGCCGCACTCCGCGCCGCGGAAAAGCTGGGCAAGGACGTCGCCGACGTTCCCGTCGCGACGATTGCCACGGAGGCCGGGATCTCGCGCAGCACCCTGCTGCGGCGCTTCGGCGGCTCACGCACCGCCCTGGATGAAGCCGTTCGTGCTGCGGGGGTGGACCCCGGCGGCCTGCCGCCCGTCCGCACCCGGGCGGTCGCCGCCGCAGCGGCATTGATCAGCGAATCCGGGCTTGCCGCAGCGACATTAGAGGCCGTTGCCGGCCGCGCAGGTTGCTCCGTCTACAGCCTCCATGCCGCCTTCGGTGGGCGCGACGAATTGGTGCGGGCGGTTTTCGAGCGCCACAGCCCCATCGGGGACATCGAGGAATACCTCGCGCGCGCCAGCGGTGACCTGCCCGACATGGTGCGCGGTTTCTACCGCACCCTGGCGGACGCGCTGAGCCGCGAACCCCGGGTTGCCCCAGCCATATTCGCCGAAGCCTTCGCACGGCCGACCAGCCCCGCCGTGCAATCCCTTGCGGCCTACGGCCCGCCGCGCATGCTCGGGATACTCGGTCTTTGGTTCGAAGCCGAGATCCGCGCCGGACACATGCGTGACCTGCCCGTGCCACTGCTGGCCCAACAACTGTTGGGACCCATCGCGATCCATCTGCTCACGCGGCCGGCCCTACCGAATGTGCCCGCCTGGACGCTGCCCGACATCGACACCGTCTGCGACATGTTCGCCGACGCGTTCGTGCGTGCCGTCGGGACCTACGACCGCTGACCGCTGATTAGCGCCATCCCCGATGCCGACCGTGGGGGCCATGCGCGGAAACCGGTTAGCTGTGCGCGAATTCAGCGAGCTTGGCATTGACCGCCGCAGAATCTGGTCCCGCGTACAACTTCGGATCGCGTTTCTTGACCCATACGAAGAACGGGCAGCTGGCCGCCGGACCGTCCACCGATCCCAGTTGTGCGATGCGCTTGCCGGTCTTCGCCTCGCGGAGTTCCAAGTCGTACTGCACGGTGTACAAGTCGACGGCGATATGTTCGCCCGCGTCCGTCTTGAGGTCGCAGGTGCGTGACTTCGCCTCGGTTCCGGGTTTGCGGGTAAGGCAGGCAACAACATTCGTCGACTGGAAGTTGTTGTCAGTCGGCCCGTAGTCGGCACGGGAATCCAGTGTGACTTGTCGCCAGTGCATCGATGTCAGTTCGCGCATCGGGTCCGGCTCGTCATACGGGGCGAACGCGACGATCTTGTACGGCTTCTGGTACGTGGCGGCGTTACTGATCGATCCGCGATCGCACACCACATCGAAGTCCGAGAGCGAGGTGGCCTTCTTGCTTTCGCCGCGGCCGTCGCGCGCCATGTCCTGGATCAGGAAGAACCCGACCAACGCCACCGGTACCAGAACGACGATCGCGGCGATCGCAAGCACGACGATCAGCAGGACATTGGTCTTGCGCGGCGCAGGCGCCGGGGGCGGGTACGACGGCGGCGGGTACGGCGGCGGCCACTGCTGGGGGTACTGCGGTGGTTGCGGCGGCCACTGCTGCGGATAGCTCACGCTGGTGCCCCCCACGTCATGGTGGGCCAGCTTAGCAATCGACGCGGGCCACCCGTCAGCGCGCGTCGACCAGCGGCCTGAGCGCCTCGCCCACCGCTGTGATGACACCGGGCGTGTAGCGGTGGGTCGGCAGGTTGATGATCACGCCGTCGATTCCCACGCCGATGACCCGACGTTTGATCTCGTCGGCGACCTGATCGACGGTCCCGGTGACCGCCCGGCCGCCGCGGGCCTCGCCGATGTCGCTGGACGCGCCGAAGCCGTCGACCACGACGGTCAGCAACGAACTGGTCTCCAAAGTCGCTGGATCACGGTCGATTTCGGCGCAGCGCTGGCGCAGCACGTCGAGCTTGGCGGGCAGCTGATCGATGTCGGCGATGATGTTGAGGTGGTCGGCGTACCGGGCGGCCAACCGGAACGTCTTCTTCTCGCCGCTGCCACCGAGCATGACCGGGATGTGGTCGCGGTAGCGGGGTTCGTTGATCGCGCTTTCGGTGCGATACCACTTGCCGGAGAAGGTGGGGCGCTCACCGTGCAGCATTCCGGCGATGATCTGCAGCGCCTCCTCGAGCTTTTCGAACCGCTCGGTGAAGGTGCCGAACTCGAAGCCCAGCTGCCGATGCTCCAGTTCAAACCAGCCCGCGCCGATGCCGAGGATCGCCCGCCCTGCGCTGACGACGTCCAGCGTGGTGATCGCCTTCGCGAGCAGGGTCGGGTTGCGATAGGTATTGCCGGTCACCAGGGTCGACAACTGCACCCGCTCGACAGACGTGGCCAAGGCGCCCAGCGCGGTATAGGCCTCCAGCATGGGCTCGTCGGGTTCACCCAGCCCCGGCAACTGGTAGAAGTGGTCCATTAAGAGCACGGTGTCGAATCCAGCGCTCTCGGCCTCGCGGGCCTGGGCCTGAACGGCGGGAAACAATTCGGCGACTGGTGTGCCGTAGGAGAAGTTCGGGATCTGCAGTCCGAGACGAATAGTCATGCTCATGTGCAACGCGGTCGGTTGTCCGTTGCATTCCGCGCCCGAAGCCGCAGACCTCAAACATGCAAACACCCCCGGCCGCAGGGCCGAGGGTGTTTACGTCTCGCCTACTCAGTGGTGGTGGTGATGCCCGTGGCCGTGGCCATGGCCGTGGTCATCGTGGTCGTCGGCGGGCTTGTCGACCACCGCGGTCTCGGTGGTCAGCACCATGCGTGCCACCGACGCCGCGTTGAGCACCGCGGACCGGGTGACCTTGACCGGGTCGATGACGCCGTCGGCAATCAGGTCGCCGTACTCCAGCGTCGCGGCGTTCAGGCCGTGCCCGGCCGGCAACTCGCCGACCTTGTTGACCGCGACCGCACCGTCCAGGCCGGCGTTGGTGGCGATCCAATACAGCGGGGCCGCAAGCGCCTCGGCGAACACGTCGACGCCCGTCGCTTGGTCGCCGGACAGCGACCCGCGCAACTCCTTCAGCGCGCTGCGCGCCCCGATGAGCGCCGACCCGCCGCCCGCGACGATGCCCTCCTCGACGGCGGCCTTGGCCGCCGCGACGGCGTCCTCGACGCTTTCCTTGCGTTCCTTGAGCGCGGTCTCGGTGGCGGCACCGACCTTGAGCACCGCAACGCCGCCGGCCAGCTTGGCCAGCCGCTCCTGCAGCTTCTCGCGGTCCCAGTCGGAATCGCTCTTCTCAATCTCGGCGCGCAGCTGCTTGATCCGGTCGGCAACCGCATCCTTCGAGCCGCCCCCGTCGACGATGATGGTGTCGTCCTTGCTGACCACCACGCGGCGGGCCGAGCCCAGCACATCGGTGCCGACCTCGCGCAGCAGCAGGCCCGCGTCGGGGTTGATCACCTGGCCGCCGGTAACCACCGCCAGGTCCTCGAGGAACGCCTTGCGCCGGTCGCCGAAGAACGGCGCCTTCACCGCAACCGCCCTGAGCGTCTTGCGAATCGAGTTGACCACCAGGGTCGCCAGTGCCTCGCCTTCAACGTCCTCGGCGATGATCAGCAGCGGCTTCCCCGACTCGGCGACCTTCTCCAGCATGGGCAGCAGGTCGGGCAGCGAGCTGATCTTCTCCTGGTGCAGCAGGATGACCGGGTCGTCGAGCACGGCTTCCTGCGAATCGAAGTCGGTGACGAAATACGCCGACAGGAAACCCTTGTCGAAACCGACGCCCTCGGTGAACTCCAGCTCGGTGCTCAGCGTGGAGGATTCTTCGACGCTGACCACGCCGTCGGTGCCGACCTTGGTCATCGCCTCGCCGACCAGCTCGCCGAGCTGTTGGTCACGCGACGACACCGTCGCCACCTGAGCGATCGCTTCCTTGCCGGACACCGGGGTGGCCGCCGCCAGCAGCGCCTCGGACGCCGCGTCGGCCGCCTTGGAGATTCCCACGCCGAGCTCAATGGGGTTGGCGCCGGCCGCAACCAGGCGCAGGCCACCCTTGACCAGCGCCTGCGCCAGCACGGTCGCGGTCGTGGTGCCGTCACCCGCCACGTCGTTGGTCTTGGTGGCCACCGACTTCACCAGTTGCGCACCCAAGTTCTCGAATGGGTCTTCCAGGTCGATCTCGCGCGCGACGGTCACGCCGTCGTTGGTGACCGCTGGCCCGCCGAATGCCTTGGCCAGCACCACATGCCGGCCGCGCGGCCCCAGCGTCACGCGGACCGCGTCGGCCAGCGCGTTGACACCGGCCTCGATCGCGCGGCGCGCGGTCTCGTCGTACTCAATAACCTTGCTCATCAGGCTCCTCACTAACGCATGCCGCCCCGGAAATCACCCGCGGCCATGCGCGGGGATCGCCGGGGCGGGACACGATGCTTACTTCGATACGACGGCCAGCACGTCACGCGCCGACAGGATCAGGTACTCCTCGCCGTTGTACTTGATCTCGGTGCCGCCGTACTTGCTGTAGATGACGGTGTCGCCTTCCGAGACGTCGAGCGGGATCCGCTTTTCGCCGTCCTCGTCCCAGCGGCCGGGACCGACTGCGACGACGGTGCCTTCCTGCGGCTTCTCCTTGGCGGTGTCAGGAATGACCAGACCGGACGCGGTCGTGGTCTCGGCCTCGTTGGCCTGCACGAGAATCTTGTCCTCGAGTGGCTTGATGTTCACCTTCGCCACGATGGGAGCCCTCCACTAGTTAGATCGGGTCCGGGGCGGGTGCCCCGGAATTATCAAGGGATTCGGCAGTCGTCCGAGCCCGGGCGCCGTCGTCGCGGGTGCCGGCACAGGGTTTGGCCGATTGCCACCTAGCACTCTATACACGAGAGTGCTAGCACTCAAGGGCGCCCCGGTGCGTCCGCGATGTTCGCTACGGGCGATCAGCTGACCTGGGCTTTTATCACCGGCAGCCCCGGGTCGGTGGGCGCGTCCAGCGGGGACGGCGCCGCACCGGCGGCCACCAGGTGCGCGGTGAAGGAAGCGATCATCGCCCCGTTGTCGGTGCAGAGCCGGGGCATGGGGATCCGCAGCGTCAGCCCGGCCGACGCGCACCGCTGTTCCGCCAGCTCCCGCAGCCGCGAATTGGCGGCCACTCCCCCGGCGATCAGCAGCGTCGAGACGCCGAGCCCGGTCGCCGCGCGCACCGCCTTCATGGTCAGTACGTCGCCGACGGCCTCCTGAAAACCTGCGGCGACATCGGCGTTCACCGCGTCCGGGTGGCTCTCCAGGTAGCGGGCGACGGCCGTCTTGAGCCCCGAGAAGCTGAAGGCGTACGGGTCGTCACGCGGTCCTGTCATGCCGCGCGGGAAGGTGATGGCGTCGCGGTCACCGGTGCGGGCCAGGTCGTCGAGCACCTTGCCGCCGGGATAGCCCAGCCCGAGCAGCCGCGCCACCTTGTCGTAGGCCTCGCCGGCGGCGTCGTCGACGGTGCTGCCCAGCTCGACGATCGGTTCGCCCAGGGAGCGCACATGCAGGAGGTGGGTGTGGCCGCCCGACACCAGCAGCGCCACGCACTCGGGGAGCGGCCCATGTTCGTAGACGTCGGCCGCCAGGTGCCCGCCGAGGTGGTTGACCGCGTAGAAGGGGACCCCCCACGCCGCCGAATACGCCTTGGCCGCAGCCACTCCCACCAGCAGGGCGCCGGCCAGACCCGGCCCGATCGTGGCCGCGACGATGTCGGGCTTCTCCAGCCCGGCCGTGGCGAGCGCGCGGCGCATGGTGGGGCGGAGCGCCTCCAGGTGCGCCCGCGACGCGATCTCGGGGACCACGCCGCCGAAGCGGACGTGTTCGTCGACGCTGGACGCCACCTCGTCCGCCAACAGCGTCACGGTGGCCTCGGAACCGGTGCCGTCGAGCCGCGCGATGCCGACTCCCGTTTCGTCGCAGGAGGTTTCGATGGCCAGGATGGTCTTCACGGGCGGGCCCCCCGGCGCATCGTGTACGCATCGGCCCCGCTCGCGCGGTAGTAGCGCCGGCGCAGGCCGATCTGCTCGAATCCCACGCTGCGGTACAGCGCGATGGCCGCCTCGTTGTCGGTGCGCACCTCGAGGAAGACCACGCCGCCGTGGGCGAAGACCAGCAGCTCGTCGAGCAACCGGCGGCCGGTCCCCTGCCCCTGATAGGCGGGGTCCACGCCGATGGTGTGGACCTCGTACTCGAACGGCGGGGTGCGTCCCAGCCGCGAGATGCCGGCGTACCCGACGAGCTTGCCACCGGCCCGGGCACCGACGTAATGGTTGTGCGGGCTCGCCAACTCCCGATTGAACGCCGCCGCGGGCCAGGGGTCGTCACCGTCGAACAGCTGACGTTCGAGCTCGGCGCAGCGCGCCGCGTCGGCGGGGACCAGGGCGCCGAGCGTCACGGGCTCGCCCAGGGCGGTCATCCGCGCGCCGCCATCGGTTTGGCGTCGGGGCGGCGCAGATACAGCGCCACCAAGGGCAGCGGGCGCTGCGACCAATCGGGCACCGCGGCGACGAGCCCGGCCGGTGTGGGATAGATCGGCCCGCGGTGGGGTAGGTCGAACAGCGCCGCGTGCTCCTTCGAGCCGGCCACCGCCCGCGCTGCGCCCGGGTCGACGTCGGCGGGGGCGTTGACCCCCGGGCCCTCCATCCGAAACCCGTCACGGTAACGGGCCCAATAGATTTCGCGCCGACGGGCGTCGGTGACCACCAACGTCTCACCGGTGGTGCGCACGCCGATGGCGTCCAGGCTGCACACCCCGCGCACCGGGATGCCCAGGGCATGCCCGTAGGCGGCCGCGGTCGCCATCCCGGCCCGCAGTCCGGTGAACGGGCCGGGGCCGCAGCCCACCACGACGGCATCGAGGTCGGCCATCGTCAGCCCGGCGTCGGCGAGGGCGTCCAGCACGTTCGGGGTGAGCCGTTCGGCGTGCGCGCGGGCGTCGACGGTGACCCGCTCGGCCAGCACGGTCAGGTCGTCGCGGCGGACGATCCCGGCGGTGACCGCCGGCGTGGAGGTGTCGAGGGCAAGCAGGAGGCTCATGAACGCACCCACTGCCACGAAGCGATCCGCACGTCGGATCCGCTGAGGCGTTCCAGCCGAATGTCGAGGTGCCGCTCGGCGAGGCGTTCGACGAGGCCCTCGCCCCACTCCACGACCACGACCGCATCGTCGAGATCGGTGTCCAGGTCCAGCGAGTCGAGCTCGCCCATCA
>NZ_LZKH01000215.1:0-6131 GCF_001672745.1 Mycobacterium sp. E1386 | reverse complement strand
GCCGCCCCGCGACCCGGTGTAGGTGGCAACGTCGGTTCCATGCGCTTTCGCCGCCGCGGGGAGAGACGCCCCGACACTGTGGGCCAGGAGCTCGTCGAGCAGTTCGTCAACCTCACGCGATGACGGTTGACCGCCGTGCTCCCGGCCCGCTTGGCGCCCGAGCGCGATGCGCCGCAATTCCGCATCGATGGTCTCGCGGTCGCGCATATCAACCAGTTTGAGCGTGTCAGGACATCGTCACAACCCCCGGTAAATGCGGACCGATGACGGCGCCCTTACACGGCTGCGTCCCCGCTGGCCAGATGGCGTTGCCAATGCTGCCTCGAACGGCCCCCAACGCCAGGGAAGACTCGCTGCGGGCCAGCCGTCACTGTTGCCGGTTGGACCCCTCGCATGCCTCATCGAGGTGGCGCGGTGACAGGCCGGAGGCCCCGGATCCGATTCATTGCCAGTCGGCCTTCGAATGACATGAAAAACGTTCTGGCGCAGTCGATTACATCTTTCCCATACCCCGCGTGGTACGCTTGCCCGGGATGCCCGTCGGCATCCGTTCAAAATGAGAGAAGTTGAAGGTATGACACAGGGAACTGTGAAATGGTTTAACAGCGAAAAAGGCTTCGGTTTTATCGCTCCGGACGGCGGCGCAGCAGATGTGTTCGTCCACTACTCGGAAATCCAGGGAAACGGCTACAGGTCGCTGGAGGAAAACCAGCGAGTTGAGTTCAGTGTCGAGCAGGGGGCCAAGGGTCCGCAGGCAGTCGGAGTGACCGCCGTCTAGGGCGAGTTCTACCGTGTGGGCTGGTGGGTTGTTTCCCACCAGCCCACAGCACGTTAAAGGGTGTTTCGGGCCGCTTCCGGCAGGACACAGATGGGCATGAATTTCGGGCTCGACGAATGACAGGCGCTCGGCGCCGCGTCGTTGCTCACTCTGGCGTGTAGATTGGTGGCAGCAGTCCATGTTCGCGCTGCCGACTAACCAAATTCTTGTGGAGATGATCAGATCCACGAATCGATCGCCCTTCGCCCAGCCAACCATGTTTGGGCCGGAGCCAAACTAACTTGAGGACCCGCTTCATGACATCGTCCGATTTGTTTTCACATCGCTACGAGCCCGAGGTCGTGTCACCTGCCAGTCGCGATGCGGAACCGGTGCAACTTCCGACTTTCTCCGACCGCCCCAATAGCGATTCCGCAGCTCCCAAGCCCTGAGCGCCTGAGCGCGACGCCGGCCTGACCGCGACCCGTCTCGGCCACGCTCCGTCGCCTACTGCGCCGGAGGCGGGACGGGACCGGGCGGTCCGTCGGTCGGGGGCGGTGGCGACGGCGACCGCTGCGTGCAGTCGGGCACGAAGATCACCACATGCCCGACCATCGTCCAACCGATCGCGCACCCCGGCGGCAGCAGAGGGCGGGTACCCGGGGCAGTGATCAGCGCCGTCACCACGACGGTGAGCAGCGCCGGACGGATGAGACGCGAGACGACCTTGGCGGTTGCCGTGGTGGTCGCAGCTCGGCGAATCCTGGTCCGTCTCTCGTTCGGTTCAGCCGCGGCGTCAGCCATGTTGCTTTCCACTCTGCTGGGCGGGCGATTCTCAAGTCTGGAATAAGCCGCGGCCACCTGCAACTCGAGGGGCTTTCCCGGTCGCCTCGAGCTCTTGCTGCCACGGCGCGTGAATCGCGTTGAGATTACTCAGGTTTTGCACTTCAGGAATACCTCGAAGTCCCCCTAGGGCGATACTCGCAACGGCATTGATCTCAGGCGGTCAAATGCGAAAGACTGTTCAGGGCAAATCGACGGAAGTGACTTCAATGAGCACCAGGCCGACTGTCGCCGCGCCGGTGTTTCTCGGCGTAATCGCGTTCCTGGTCGTCGGCTGTTCGTCCCCGACGGCGAAGCCCAATGCGACGGTGACGACGGCTTCAACCGCAGCGACGCCTGCTGCCGCACCACTTGCCTCGAGAACCGTTGCCGCAGCACCAAATCCGCCCCTTGGCGCGCAGCCGCAACTCGCGTCCGACCCGGCTCGGTTGGCCGACGACCTCGTCGCGGACGAGCGCGCGCTGCGTGACCCGTCGGCGGCGGAGCCGGCGCTGACGGCGGCGGCGCACCGCGAGCAGGCCGCGTACCGCGCCATTGGGCGGCATCCCGAGTGGGACTCGATCATCCGGCCGCGCATACCGCCGGAGCTGGCTGACGTCTACGACCGTAACCTCGATGCCCGTCGCCAGCTTCAGGCGATGACACCCGCGAAAGACACCCTGCCCGCGTGGCGGATCGAACCGCCCGCACCCGTTGACGAGCTGATGAATGACTACCACGCGGCGGAAGCGGAGACCGGCGTCGGCTGGAACTACCTGGCGGCGATCAACCTGGTCGAGACCCGATTCGGCAGCATCAACGGCACGAGCACGGCCGGGGCCCAAGGCCCGATGCAGTTCTTGCCGTCCACATTCGCCACCTACGGCCAGGGCGGCGATATCAATTCGCCGCGCGACAGCATCATGGCGGCGGGCCGCTTCCTCGCCGCCAACGGCTTCACCAACGACCCCGACCGCGCCATCTACGGCTACAACCACGCACACGAATACGTCCGGGCGGTCGACCAATACGCCGCACTGATCGCAACCGACCCCGCCGCGTTTCCCACCTACTACCGATGGGACGTCTATTACGTCACCACCGCCGGCGACGTGTTGCTCCCGGTCGGTTACGCGGCGCCGTCACCGGTCCCGGTCGGGGACTACCTCGCGACCCATCCGCAGTAACACCGCCGCCGCTACGCCCGGTCCTTCTTGCGGGCGAGGAACGCTCGCATATGGTGTTGCGGCTCCCCGGTCAAAAAGGCCAGACCGAACTGCTCGATGCTGTCCTCGATCGCCCCGTGGACCGTCATGTCGAACCACTTGTTGAGTAGGCGTTTTTGCTGCCGGACCGCATTCGGGCCGAATCCGGCTAGTTTGCTTGTGAGTTCGGCGATGCGCGAGTCGAGCGCGTCGGCGGCGAGCGCCTCATGCACCAGACCCCACGTCGCGGCCGTGCGTGCGTCGATCGTCTCGCCCGTCAGCAGGAGCCAGGCCGCGTGCGACGCCCCGATCAGCGCGGGCATCAAGGCCGAATGGATCACCGAGGGGATCCCGACCGCCACCTCCGGCATGCCGAATACGGCGCCGGATTCGGCGATCCGCAGATCGCAGCACATCGCGACCTCGAGCCCGCCGCCGAGGCAGTAGCCGGCCAGGCGGGCGACGACGGGGACGGGGCATTCTCGGATCGACTCGCACAGCGTCGCGAGCCGACGGATGAACGCCTCGGCGCTAACCCGGTCCAGGTCGACCATCTCGTTGATATCGGCCCCGCCGATGAACGCCGCGTCCCCTGCCCCGCGCAGCACGACCACCCGGACGTCACCGTCGTCGCCGACGGCGCGGAAAGCCTGGGTCAATTCCTCCACGGCGCCCGTGCCGACGATGTTGAGCCGTTTCGAGTTGGTCAGCTCGATGGTGCGTACGCCGCCGTCGTGAGCGACCCGGACGAACCGCTTCTCCATCGCGTTCACGCGCCCCTCACAGGTACTTCAGGGCGATGTCTTGCAGGTGCGATCGAACGTCTTGACCGGTGGCCTTCTCCAGCTTGATCCCCAGTTCGCCCGCGAGGTTCACGAAGCCCATCAAAAGCATGATCTCCCCATCCGGCTCATCGATCACGTTCTCGACCAGCCGGCTCCAGGCGAACTCGTTGCCGCTGTCAGACGTCCAAGCCGTCATCACGTCGATGGCTCGGCGGACGTTCTCTCGCACATCCATTCCCCGGAGCCTGCCACGGCGACTCGATCGCCGCCCGCCAATGGGCGCATGGGCTAGACCGGCGGATCGTCAGTACAGCGGAACCCAAACTCCCATGTACCAGAAGCCCCAGCCGCCGAACTGCCAGTTGAAGACCGGGATGGCCGTGTAGGAGTCGTATTGGAACGGCCCGAAATCGACCTGCGCGACGGCGACATCACGCTGCGGCCCGGACCACGGACGGTTCCAGCCACCGGGAGGCGGCGGGCCGTCCCAACCCCCTGGAGGCGGCGCGCCCACCCAGTGGGGTGGCGCGTGGCCGGGCGCCGGACCGTCGTTCCAGCCGTGCCCCCGCGGCGGGGGTGGCGGAGGTGCCCCGTGGTCGACGATGCTGAAGCCCGCCCGCGCATCGCCGGGCCCGCCAACCTGGGCGTTACCGCTGACGTACGTCCCGCGCGGAACGTAGGGCTGATGCGGAGGCTGGGTGCTCGGCGGGTTGAGGGCCTGCCTGCCCTGCGGCGGCGGGTTGTGCTCGTTCGCCGGGGCGTTGGGTTGTCCACCCGGTCCGTTCTGATCGTGGTCACCGGGTTGGTTGCCCGGCCCGCCCTGCTGAGGGTATTGCCCGTGGTCGTTCGGCGCCGGCGAGTTCTGTCCGCCCTGCGGCGGGTTGTTCTGCCCGCCCTGCGGCGGGTTCTGCCCGTGCCCACCCTGGGAAGGATTGTTTTGGCCACCGGGCGCGCCGCCGGGTCCACTCTGTTGCCCGCCCGGGTTGCCCCCGCCCTGCTGCCCACCGGGGCCGCCCTGCTGCCCGCCGGGGCCGCCGGGGTTGCCCCCGCCGCCACCGCCATGGCAGCCAGGGCAGGGCGGGGGTGGGTCGAGCGGAGCCGCAGAGGCCGAACCCGCGTTCAAGGTAACCGCGGAGATGCTCATGCCCGCCGCGACGGCCGCCGCGCCGACGACACGTTTCATAGACATAGCTGCGTCCCCTCTTGGGTCTCGATCCCCTGCACTACGGGCAGGTCACGTCCAACTCGAAAGGTTTGGTCACCGGCTGCGGTTGCTGCGGGTTGCTCATGTCGAGCCCGGTCGCGGTGCCCTTGATTGCATAAGTCTTCCCGTTGACCGCGGCCCCCGCGTTGCCCCCTTGATTGGGGGCAGCGTCAGAAAAGCCGAGCGTGATGCCGTTGACGCTGCCGAGTCCGACCGAGTGCACGATGGGCGGGTTGGCGTTGCTGACCACGGCGCCGACCCCGGCTGTCGGATCGCCGATGCCGATGTTGGTGTTGTCACCCGCCGGCGCGCACGTGACCTGACCGCTGACGTTCTGGGCCTGACCATCGACGATGACCTGCGGACCCGTCGCTGACGGCGACGAGGAACCCGACGATCCCGTGCTTGACTTGTTACCCGAACAGCCGGCACCCGCCGCGACCACTACGGCAACACCCGCCACGCCGACGACGATCCCACGCTTCACTACTGCTCTCCTTCGTGTCGCTGGTGTCGCAATAACGAACTCATTGGCCTCGTCAACCTAGCGAGCCCTGGGCCAGTGCCGCGGCGCGCGGATACCCGCTACCCGCAAGTTACAAACGCTGTGTTAGAGGCGGGCGGGCGCGCTCGCAGTCAAGGGAGAACGTGCAACCCCCACCTGCCCAGCAGGGGGTCGATGAGCGTGAAGTAGGTCGTGTAGTCGTCGCCGTCGGGTGAGGACATCAACAGGCCCACGGCACTTACGGTGCCGTCCGGGTTCTTCACGAAACCCGGACTGCCGCTGTCGCCATTGAGGCTGAACACGCTGGCTTCGACAACGTCACCGTCTACGTGTGTGACGGAACCACAGGTCTCACCGGTGACCGCACCCAATTTACAGAAAGGCATGCCTTCGCGAATCTGGTTAGCGCTCAACACATCCCGGACAGTGTACCGTCCTCCGACATCTCCGAGGGGCGCCCCCACGCTCGGGCGAAGGAGGATGATGGCGGCATCCCTCCCGTCGCCCTCCTTCTCGCTGGCGGTGATCTTCCCCAGGGGGACGTCATTGCCGTATGTCCACTGTGAGCCATCGTGGGCATCGCAGTGGCCGCTCGTCATCAGGTAGTAACTTCCGTCATTGCCCTGCGCCGCGAAACCCGATGTGCACGAGCTTTTTTCGTCTTCGACCTTGATGCCCGGCGTGACACCCGGATCGGCCTGCGCCGGGTTCGCCAGCGCCGTCGCGGCGGCGAGCACAGCACCGACCAAGCCCAAACTCCGCAACCACCGCAATGCCACGCCGCCTCTCTTGATGTGTCGGCCAGCATGCTAACAGCGCCAGCGGGTTTCGGCCGCTCGAGGAGCCTCGCCCG